>JAIROE010000152.1 GCA_031257715.1 Treponema sp.
CTCAAATTCGGCGAAATCTTTGAGCAGCAGTTCCTCTCGCAGGGGGAAACCGAAAACCGCAGCATCGCCCAGACCCTGGACCTCGGCTGGAAGATACTGGCCCGCCTGCCCAGGGAAGACCTTTTGCGGATCAACAAGAAGTATATCGAGAAGTACATGAACCCCTTCGCGGGAAGCGCGGGAGGCGTAACGCCCGGAGGTGTCACCTCCGGTGACACCGGAGGTGCTGCACAGAAATGAGCCGTGAACAGATAGCGCCGACCAAGAGCAACCTTATCCGCGTCAGGGAACAGCTTGCCGTCGCCACGGAAGGCTATGAGCTTCTTGAGCAGAAGCGTGAGATCCTCGTCATGGAGCTTATGCATAAGGTCGAGCAGGTAAAACTCCTGGAACGCGACATGGACGCGCGGGTGGCAACCGCGTACCCGGCCCTGAAACGCATGCTCATCGTCGTGGGCCGGGAGCGGGCGGACCGGCTTTCCCGGAACATCAGTTATAAATTTGAGCTGCGGGAAAAACAGGTTACGGCCGCCGGAATGAAGCTTCCGGGCCTCGAAGTCCGCCTTCCCCCCATGGAATTGAAATATTCGCCCGCGAATTCATTTGCCGAATGTGATGAAACCGTGTTAGAATTCTTTCAGCTCCTCAAGATTCTTACGGAGCTTGCGGCGGTAAGGACCATCGCGTGGCGTCTTGCCCGGGAAGTCCGAAAAACCCAGCGGCGGGTAAACGCCCTGGAAAAGATGGTAATACCTACCGCCCGCGAAACCAAAACTTATATCGAGGCGGCTTTGGAGGAAAAGGACCGGGATGCTTTTTTTTCCAGCAAGCTGCTCAAAAGGAAGACAGGTAAGGAATGACAAAGAATCTCATTTCAGACCTCGTTGTGGGGATCAACGGTTCGGATGCCTCAATTCTGGCGGCCAAGTACGCCATAGTCCTGGCAAAGCAGCATCATTGCCGGCTTACGGCGGTCTATGTAGTGGACACCGCCACCATCAGGCAGCTTACCCTGAGCAAGATATTCATCCAGGAGGAAAGCCAGGAGTACGAACACAGCCTGGAGGCCAACGGACACCGCTATCTTGCCTATATCGGCGAGCTGGCCCGTCCCAAGGGCATAAAAATCGAGCGGGAGATACGCCACGGGGCCGTATACACGGAAATCCTGAAAGTCGCCGATGAAAAAAAGGCGAATCTTATCCTTTTGGGGGGCTGGGAACGGGACCGGAGTACCCGTGACATCATGGGTAATTCCTACCGGGAAATCATGGTAAACGCCAAATGCTCGGTACTTCTGGTAAAGGAACCGTCCATCGACCAGCTCTATAAACTGGCCTGACGCGGTGATAGGCCGAATGCCAGGTTTATATTGGGCGCATCGCCGCTGCGCGGCGACCGGGCTATCCGTTCCAATCTTTTGCCGCCGCAGGCGTCAAAAGGATTTCCACTTCTATCCCTTGCGCGGCCTGGCCGTGTCAGCAGAGGAGACAGCTTTATGAGGATCGCCGTTATCAGCGCGCCGGCCCGCCGGGGGGGAATACCCGATTACGTTACCGCCCTTGCCCGGGGCATGGAATCCATGGGCCACCGGGTCGATGTAGTGAACGCCTGGACCGATGACGGGATGCGTCTTCCGGGCTATGAATACCTGGCGGTAGCGGCGGAAAGCACCACCCTTTTCAGCGGGAACATGAGCGAAGCCCTGGCAAAGATCCTCTCCGGGGCAGGCAGCCTTGTGGGCAGGAAGGCCGCCGCCTTCCTCAGAAAGACAAGCCCCTTTACCGGAAAGGCCCTCGCCAGGCTGATGAAGGCCCTGGAAAAGGAGGGGATGGTGGTCAACTGGAGCGACATTATCCTTTCCGCCGCCCACGCCGAAGCCCTGGGTAAACGTATCGGGGCGTAAAAGCGCCTTCGTAACTATTCCTGTTTTCCGGCGCGGGGCCTTTCAGCCGCCTGCGGGGGACGGGTGAATATTTCACGGCTCAAGCAGCCCGTCGATTGTTTCAATCGCCTCATCGTATTCGCCCACCAGCACCTGGTGCGATAAACGGGCGATGATTTGCCGGGTTCCCGGATTCTCCGTCAGTTTTTCCATTTCCGCGATAAGCCGCTCGATCTCGGCTGTATTGATCGATTCCAGCGCTTCCCGCAGCGGGCCTGCCCTTTCCCAAAGGACGGGGTCATCCCCGGAATTCCCTTCCGGCCCGTTATCCGCGTTTTGTTCACCGCTTCCTGCCAGCGTTTCTCCGATTTTTCCCGTCAGGATGAAAAGTCGCTCACAAAAGGATGGGAGTTGTTCCTGTATAAGTTCCATGTCTCCGCTTCTCCCCGCCGCTTCCAGCCGGGCCGCATCCGCCGATAATTCTGTCGCCCCGATGCTTCCGGCCGCGCCTTTTAACGCGTGAACGTGGACGGTAAAAGCCGCAAGGCTGTCCTTTTCGGGATCGGGAGGAACGCGTATGTGTTTAATCCTGTCTTCCACATCCTGCACAAAAGAGGAAAGTACCTTGCGGTATCCCGCTTCGGTGCCGCCGGTATTGGCGAGGCCCGTGGCAATGTCAAGACCTTCAATAAAAGGGGTTTCACCGGCAGGGCCGCCGCCAGAGGGGGGCGGTATTTGAATTCCGGCGGAAAGTCTGCTTTCCTCTTTAATTTTGATTTTCTTTTCACCGGGAATCCACTTTACCAGGAGGTCATCCAGCCTGGGTATTTCCATGGGCTTGGACAGGTAATCATTAAAGCCTTTTTCCAAAAACATTTCTTTCATGCCGGAAATGGCGTTAGCCGTAAGCGCTATAACAGGCAGTTCTTTAAAATAATCCCCCTCAAGATTCCT
>JAIROE010000119.1 GCA_031257715.1 Treponema sp.
GAAACCTTCCGGGGCGCCGTCCGCATTTACGGCAGCGAGCCCCATACCTACGCGGGCATAGAAACCGGGGACGGCCGCGTCTACGCGGTCTGGCCGCCGGAAACGGAAGCGGAAATCAGGGAGCTCCAGGGGTACGCCGTGGAATTTACCGTCCGTTTCCTCGAGGAGCCCAAAGGGTACGGCGCCCTCTTTCTCAAAGACGGCACGGTAACGCCGGTTTCGTGGAAAATAGTGGACGGGTAAGGCGGTCATGCCGTCAAACGCCGGCCGCCGCTGTTTCCTGTTCCGTTCAACCGCCCCGGGGCTCATTCAGGTTCCGGCGAAGGGCGGGGCGGCGGGCGGAAGGCGCCCATCCGGGCCGCCTTGGCGAAGATGTTTGCCAGATAGCGCCCTTCCCGTCCGGTAAGGCCTGCCCTCAAGACGAGGTCGCGGAGGAAGCGTTCCTGCATCAGGCGGCCGGGGTTGCGGTAGAAGCCCAGGGAGGCCAGTGTGGCGCTTATGGCGTCCGTCAATTCCCCGGCTTCGGCGCGGGTCATGGGCGTCCATGCCCCCTTGACCGGGGCCTTGTCCGCGTCTCCCAGCGCCCGGAAAAGCTCATAGGCGCAGATTTGAACCGCGTGGGAAAGGTTCAGGGAAGGGAAGATGTCCGAGGCGGGGATGTGGGCGGCGACGCCGCAGAGGTCCAGTTCTCCGTCTTCAAGGCCGGTACGCTCGTTGCCGAAGACCAGAGCCGCCGTTCCGGGCTTTTCCCGCAGCCATGCGGCAAGCTCCCGGGGATCAAGGCTGACCTGCTTGCGAAGGCGGCCGCGGCGGCGGGTGATTCCCGCAAGCAGGGTACAGCCGGCCGCAGCCTCTTCCAGCGTGCCGAAAAACCGGGCTTCCGCCCAGATATCCGCCGCATGAACGGCCCTGGTCAGCGCCTCTTCCTCGTCAAGGCTGCTTTTTGGCGTCCCGCTTATGCGGAGGCGGGAGAGCCCCATGTTTTTCATGGCCCGGCAAACGGCCCCAACATTCCCCGATCCGCCCGGTCTGCAGAGAATAATCACTATATCTTCTAAATTCATGCCATATTTTAACCTGAAATTCGGGGTATTTTATGAAATAAATATTGAATTTCTGTCGAAAATGATACATATTTTTAATAGGCCAATTTTTGGACCGTGGCATTATGGACTGCGCGGAATTCAGGCGTGACCGGGTTTGACAAAATTTTGTCTTGCGGGTAAGATAGAAATGGATTTTGTAGTTAGGTGTTGATATTATTATGATAATATGGCATAATTCGTTGAAAACAAACTTCAACGGGTTACGAATGAAGGGAGCGTCATGACAAACAACGATATTGTTCCTGGTTTCGATGACGAAAAGGACGAAAGCCTTAAAATAAAGCTTCAGAAAGTTAATGAAGTTGAGGGATGTCTTGTTTTGTATCTTACCGGTTACATTGATACCTACAATTCCAATTATTTCCAGAAAAGGGTTGCCAAAGCCATTGAAAGCGGCTTTATCCGGCTGGTTTTTCAATGTGGAGGACTCAATTACGTATCTTCTACGGGGATTGGTTCCTTTACCGCTTTCCTCAAATCGGTAAAACCCCGGGGGGGCGATCTGGTGCTGCTTGAAATTCAGCCCAAAGTGTACGAAGTGTTTCAGCTTCTCGGGTTTTCCCAGTTTTTCAATATTAAAGACAATCTGGATGATTCGATTAATTTTTTCCGCAGCGGATCTTCGGCCGAAGCGGTTTCTCTTTTCCCCAAGATTTTTGCCTGCCCAATCTGCTCCAAGAAGCTCAAGGCCCTCAAGCCGGGCCGGTTCCGTTGTTCGGAATGCAAGACCATTCTTGCCATTGATAATGCCGGGCAGGTTTTTCTGGGTTAGAAGCTTCTTGCGCGCGGGGATTTTTCCGGAGAGGATTCGGAGGATTTTTTAGAAAAAAGGGGCTGGTTGTGGCCGAAAATAAAATTGAACAGTATTTGATTGATCTCATGTTCACATACCAGGAGGTGGAGACCAACCTTTGGTATCTCGATGACCAGGAACATGGATTGCAGGGGGTGGCGATCCTCAAAGCCGATTCGCTGGTGATTTTTCGCATGGCCCTTATGGACGCCCCGAAAAACGGCAGGCTCGAATGTTTTACCAGACTGCTGGAACTTAACGCCTGCGATTTAATCCACGGGGCCTATGCCCTGGAAAACGATAAAGTTATCCTTATTGATACGCTGGAATATGATACCATGGATTACAGTGAATTCAGGGCCACGCTGGATGCCTTTAGTCTTGCGGTGACCCAGCATTATCCTGTACTTTCCAAATACCGCGAATGACCGGGAGGCCGGAAGATGGGCATTTTTTCAAGGCTTAAAACCCTTGTTTCCTCCAATGTAAACGACCTTATCAGCAAGGCTGAAAAGCCGGAAAAGATGCTGAACCAGCTGATCATCGACATGAATGAGCAGCTTATCGAGTCCAAACGGGCGGTGGCCATGTCCATCGCCGATGAAAAGAAGCTGGAACGGGAACGGGACAACCAGGCGCTCCAGTCCCAGGAATGGGAACGGAAGGCGATGCTGGCCGTTCAGGCGGGCAAGGACGATCTGGCGAAAGAGGCTCTGCTCCGCAAACAGGAATACGACAAGGCTTTTCAGGAATACCAGAAACAGTGGAGTGCCCAAAAGGAATCGGTTGACAGGCTGAAGGAAAGCCTTCGTGAACTTCAGGACAAAATTGAAGAAGC
Organism: Treponema sp.; assembly: GCA_031257715.1. The sequence continues at coordinate 2,738 of JAIROE010000119.1, forward strand.
CCGGCGGAAGAAGAACCTTCTCATTGCCAGGTCCAAACGGGCCGAAGCCCAGCAGAAGATACAGAATACCATTTCCAGCGTTGCCGGAAACCGTTCCGCTTTTGACGCTTTTGACCGTATGGCCGCCAAGGTGGATCAGATGGAAGCGCAGGCCGACGCCGCCAGGGAACTGGAGGATTTTTCGTCCAACGCAAGCCTTGACAAGCGTTTTGCGGAACTGGAAAAATCCGGCGCCGGGGCCGACCTTATGCTTCAGGAACTCAAGGAAAAGATGAAGGCCCTGCCGGAAAAGTCCCCGTCATAAACAGCGTAAACCGTTATTACCCCGCAGTTTGTCCCGTAGAGGCTCATTCGGAAATCCGGTTCATTACTATCCCGCGGACTTTGTTTGCGCGTTTCTCTGCGGAGGCTCATTCCGCCGGGACGGCGGCCTGAAGACGAGCACGGCCGGCAGGCCGATGCGCCGCTCCTGCCGTTCAGGAAAAGCTGATTGGAAGGCGTGGTCCATACCCCGTCGAACCT
>JAIROE010000275.1 GCA_031257715.1 Treponema sp.
GTCAAATTATGGAAGAACAGAGCACGGGGAGCAAACAGGTCCTTGAAGCTATCGGGCGCCTGAACAACGCAAATCAACTGGTCAAAAGCAGTTCCGAGGAAATGCTTGAAGGGAGCAGACATGTTATCAGCGAAAGCCGGAATCTGGAAATGCTGACCGGGGAAATAAACAACAGGATGAATGAGATGGCGGCCGGGGCGGAACAGATCAATGTGGCGGTAACGCAGGTCGACGCCATAAGCGGTCAAAACAAGGAAAACATAGACGTTTTGGTACAGGAAGTATCAAAATTCAAGGTAAGTTAGGGTTGTTTGGGAATTTCAGTTTTTAAACAACAACCGCCTAAAAAACGGCAGATCCTGCGGGATGAACATCCTGGACCGCGGGATACTCACCCCAAGCCCTGCGGAACATGTTTTCGGCAGAGGGGAATGGCGCAAAGTCCGGCGGGGAATATTTTCCGTGGCAGCAGCTACCGTCATGCCGATCATGGGGACAAATACAGTACGGAAAAGGAGCGTGGGACAAGGGCGGCAAAGAAGAAAGGCACAGTCTATTTTGCGCGGACTGCGGCGCCGGCGGAGTGGCTTATCGCGGCGGAGTGGTGTTCCGATCGATAACGCCGGCGGCTCCCGCCGCCTGGGCGCCGGCGCTGACTATGGAACTCATGGTCTGGCAGGAAAGGAAAACGCACACAAAAGAAAAGAGAGCCAAAAGCGTACTTTGACGGAGTTTTTCATGAGGACTATTCCCCCGGAGACAAGTGGCCTTCGACAATAAAATTGTAGAGCTCCTGCCCGGATACAGTCTGCGCCTCGGTCCGGTCAACATCGGCGTAGTTTAATTCGCCCTCCGCCTTGTAGGTATTTTCAATTTCCTGCGTGAAACCCTTCCCGGCCATGGCCACTTCCTGATTTGTGGCGGTGGAGGAGGCGCCCGCAACGATGCGTTTGGAGGTCAGGCTGGAAACGGCTATCCAGCCTGAAAGCGAAGCGTTCGCCGCGGAGCGGACTTCCGCCCATTTTCCCTTTACCTGGAGCACAGTAACTGCCTCTCCATAGGAAAGGGTCCCTCTGGTTGAAGCGAAAAATCCTGTGGAAGATTTCAGCACCGCGGTTTTGGCGGCTATGTACTGGGTGCTTCCCCGTGCCACCTGCGCGGCGGCTGTCCCGAAAACCAAAAGGCCAAGTCCCACTACAAGCAACAACTTCTTCATGTTCATTCAATGCCCCTTTATGCAATAATCAACAACCTCGCCCTAAAGCTCCCCGCCGCAAGGCGGGTTCTTGGGTATGTATCCTTCGCATACAATCAAACATCCCATATAGACAGTTTTCTATTTTTGGGAAAGATTGTCTACACCGTCGTCCCACGTCCTGTCATCCGGAGGCGTTTCAAGATAATTTCTGCACCGCGCACTATACATCTGCGCAACCATATCCTGATTATTCGCTCCGGCTATGCCGCCGAAGAGTTCCAGGGCTTTTTCAAATTCCCTGTGTTCATAGGCTTCAAACGCCTGTTCCCAGATTACCGTCATGCCGATGAGAGATTCCGGCGCTTCACTCCGTATATCCAGGAGCTCGTAGAGCCTTAGGGGCGTATTGATGCCCACCACACGGACGCGCGAAAGGCCCCGCAGGACAAATTCGTCCCCTATTTTTGCCCGGGTATATTCGCTTATCAGAATACCCCCGGTGTTGTACTGCTTGTTGACCCCCTCAAGCCGGGCGGCCAGATTGACTGCGTTCCCCATGATGGTATAGTCCGTCTTCTTCGGCGTTCCCATGTTTCCCACAGTCATTTTTCCCGTATTGAGCCCAAGCCGCGTAAACAGCGGCGCGGGATCGTCTGCGGTCCGGGTTATTTTTTTGTCAAACAGGGCTTTTTGCACATCGCCGTTCACCAGGCCCAGGGCAAGGACTTCCCTGTTAATTTCCACCTCTTCTTTTTTCATCAGAATGGCGGAACGGCAGGCCCGCACGGCATGATCCTCCATGGGAAGGGGGGCGCCGAAAAAGGCGATAATCGCATCCCCTTCATACTTGTCAATGGTACCGTGGTTATCCAGAATAATGTCGCTCATTCTGGTAAGGTAGTGGTTAAGAAGGTTAACGAGTTTTTCGGGATCCGGCTCGTTTGTTGCGGGATCTTTAAGTGCCTCGGATATGGTGGAAAAACTCCTGATGTCGGTGAAGATCGCGGTTAATTCCCGTGTTTCACCGCCGAGCTTGAGTTGGGAAGGATCGGCGATGATCCGCTCAATAACCGCGGGGGAAAGGTACTGACTGAAGGCGGATTTAATGAACCGCTTCTGGCTGCCCTCCGTCGCGTAGTTGTAGAGCGTACCGGTAAGGAAGGCTCCAAGGATGGCCGCCAGGGGCGCCACCACGGGAATCCACAGGTTGATAAAGTAATAGACGTTTATCGCCAGGGCGGAAAAGGCGATAATCACAAGAAGGACGCCGCCCACCGTAAGGGGGATGCGGTTTGAAAAAAGTGTAATGAGCGAGGTCAGCACTACCGCGGCAAGGATGATAAGGACGTTAACCCACTGGGGACTTTCCCATATAAAATCACCCTCCAAAAGATTATCCAGAACGGTAACGTGCATCCCCACACCGGGGTATGTTGAAGAAATGGGAGTAGTAAAAATATCAAAAAGCCCCTGGGCGTTCAAACCGATAAAGACGTGTTTCCCGGCAAAATCTTCCGGAGGTAAAAGGGGCGCTTCCCCTTTCCCGAAACTTTCGGCACTTTGCAGAATCGCCGATGCGGAATAGGGTATATAGCGATCCAGATCTCCCCGGAAATGGGGAAGGATTTTCCCGTTCCTGTCCAGCGGAATGGTATAATCCCCCCAGCGGAACACGTTCATTTTTTCATCATAAAGGAGCTCTCCGTCCCTGCCCGCGGCAAAAAGCGACGCGGCGGCAAGGCCCGGCACAGCCCTGCCGTTAAACGGGGCAAAAAGGGCGGTGCGGCGTATTACACTGTCCGAGTCGGGGCTGTGAGTTACGCTTCCAAGGACTCCGGCGGCGTCCCTGAGCCCTGCTATGGGGAACTGCCCTCCGCGTCCGGCTTCAGGCACGTCAAGAAAAACGGCCCGGCCTTCTTCATCAAGGCTGAACAACGGCTTGTCAAGATCGCCTGCCCAAGGCGTTCCCAGATCGGAAATAACCAGCGCCTGAACCACTTTGCCGTAATCTTCCGACGCCTTGATAAATGCGGCGTCATCCTCCGGGCCATAAAGCGACGGCTCCGAATAGATGATATCAAAGGCAACCGAAGCGGCCCCCGAAACGGCCATGTATTCGACAATTTCGGCATAGGCCGTGCGCGGCCACGGCCAGGACCATCCCCGGTTTGCCTGGGCCCAGTCAATGCTTTCCTGATCCACCAGCATTATGACGACATTGTCGGATGGACGGCTGTAATGGGCCATGATCCGCACCCGGAAATCATAGGTCTTGTACTCCAGATAATTAAAGATCCCCCCAAAATAAAGCAGGAGAAGCGCCGCAAAAATCAGAGCGGCTATAACCGGAGCGGCAATGGTCTTGCCGAAAGTCCTGTTTTTCTTTTTCATGACAATGCGAATCATGACATATTCCGGGCGGCTTGGGCAATCCATTGGACTTGTTCAAGAACCAGGTTGGGCTTTTAGAGGTTCCCTTTTGTCCGGCCGGGCGTTTCACGCAGTATGTTTTTCAGGGCTTCGGCAATCCCGGACGAATCAAGCCTAAAGAAAACCTTGTTGTCCGGGGCCGTCCGGTTTTTGGTAAAACAACCTTCGGGTATTCCAAGGCGTTGTAACCTGGCGCCTATGCCGTTTTCGGCAATTAATTCAGCGGCCATGCTCCCCGCGCCGCCGTGGGTTGAATGCTGCTCTACAGTAAGGACAAGCCCGGTTTTACGCATCGATTCAATCAGAACATGCGGAACAAGGGGACGGATTGAACTTACCGCGAAAATGTCGCAGGAAACGGTGTTCTTGAGACTTTCGGCGGCAGCGAGGACATCATGAACGGCGGTCCCAAGGGCAATAAGGGTAACGTCCTTTCCTTCCGAAAACTGCACTGGAAAACCGGGCCGGAAAGTATAGGATTCAGGGGTAATGACGGGGAACTTTCCGGTATTCACGCTGGTATAAACCGGACCATGACGCTCAAGGACCGCGTATCCGGCCATCTGTCCGCATTCCCGGGGATCACAAGGAACGTAAATTTCAAAATTGGGCAACCCCCGCATAAAGCATATATCATTCACCTCGTGGTGAGTTATTCCGTCGGTACCGTAACTAAACCCCGGATGCATGCCGTTGACCTTGACGTTGCTGCCTGAATAGGAAATATCCACTTTAAGCTGCTCACTGGACCGGGAAATGAGAAAAGGCGCGGCATTACCCGTAACCGGTATCACCCCGCTGTTTGCAAGGCCCGCGGCAATGCCCATCAAATTCTGTTCCGCAATACCAACATTGACCACCCTGGCGGGAAACAAATCCATGAAGGGGCGTATTTTTGTCGTGCTGACAGAATCGCTGACCAGATAAATAATATCCGCCCCTTGCCGGACCAGTTCAATGTAGGATTGTACCTGGACATCCCGAAGCTCCCCGGCCTGAGCCGTTGACGTGCCGGACGCCCCTCTCATGACAGCAGCTCCTCCAGCGCCCGCCGGCCCTGTTCCCCGGTTGGAATGGTATGGTGCCATTCGGGCCTGTTTTCCATAAAGGAAACCCCCTTGCCTTTAACGGTCCGCGCGATAACCGCGTGAGGCTTGCCGGAATCATAATCAAGAGAATCAAAAAGCGAGGCCAGCGCATCCGTGTCATGACCGTCAACTTCGTGCACATCCATGCCGAAGGCGGCCAGTTTGTCCGGTAACGGATTGATTTCCATGATATTCGAAACAGCATCGGCAAGCTGAAGCCCGTTGGCGTCAATGATAAGGGTCAGATTCCCCAGTTTGTAGTAGGAAGCCGCCATGGCGGCTTCCTACTACAAACTGGGGAATCTGACCCTTATCATTGACGCCAACGG
>JAIROE010000130.1 GCA_031257715.1 Treponema sp.
ACATCATCGGACACAGCCACACATGAACGGTGCGGGTACGGCCTGAATGGGAAATGGCGATCACTACATCATTACCTGTAAGCTGGGACGCCTGGACAAGCTGGCTGTCAAAATCATTCATGCACCGGGCATCAAGCCCGATGCGGGTGAATTTATAGCAGCCTACGAGCGCCACCGTGAGGGCGTCTCCGCTTCCAACCCAGAGAATTCTTTTTGCCTGGCGAAGCATGTCTACGGCTTTTACATAACAGTCCATATCCAGCATGTTGAGGCTGTCTTCAATGGCCCGTATGGATGCCGTGAATACCTTGCGGACAACATCATTATCGCCGTCATTGATGATGAGCCCCGAATAAAGAACATCACTGCTTTCCGGTTTGATGATCGAAGAGCGCAGTTCAGGATAGCCGCCGTAATTAAGCCGTTTTGAGATACGGACCAGCGTCGCCTCGCTGCAGCCCACCATGCCTGCTACTTCGATGATGTTGTTTTCCACAATTTTTTCGGGATTGGCCAGCATGAAATCGGCGGCCTTTTTTTCCGCGGTTTTAAGGGAAGAATAGACCGACTGCAGGCGTACGAAGGTTTCCCTCGACATGCGCCCTTTGTCCATCTCTTTTTTCTTTTCATTTTCTTTTTTCATGATCCTGTCTGTCCGTTTTCAAGTCCTTCTTTGAGCCATGCGCCGACGGCGCCGTGATTGTGATTATAGTAAAAGGTTTTTTTTGTAAATTGGGAATACCGGGAAAGCTCGTCGGCAATGGCGTCAAAAACCGCGATGACGGCCAGTATGCTTGCGGTGGGGAACACGCCGCGGTGATCGGCCTCTTCGGTATCCATAAGCAGCAGCACATCGGCGGCTTTGGCAAGGACGGAATCGGGATTCCGGGTAACGGTGATGAGGGTGATTTCCTTTTCCCTGACGGATTCCACGAGGTTTACCAGTTCTTCGGTGCCGCCTCCCCGGGAAAGCATGATGAGTACGTCCCCTTTCCGGACGGAGCCGAACGCACCGTGGGCGGCATCGCCCGCCGGGACAAAATACGAAGGAATATTCGCCACGCAGAGCATGTGGGCTATCTTCCGGGCGGCCACGCCCGACGTTCCCATACCCATGGTGGCGACCCGCCCCCCGCACGCGAGTATTGTGTTGAGTACCGCTTCGTAATCTTCCGGCCGTACAATGCGATGCAGCCGGGAAAGGACGCCCGCGTCTTTTTCCCACATCAAAGAGGCCCGTTCAAACGCATCCCCTGCCGCCATATTTTTCTCCATAAATAAATTAAAATGTAAACACCACCTTGAGCGCCTTTCCTTCCCTCGCCAGCCTTACACCTTCGCGGACCCTGTCCAGCGGCAGTACGTGAGTGACAAATTTGGCCATGGGAAAGCGTCCGCTTTCTATCATTGAAAGGGCCATTATGTGATGGCGGGGCGCGAAGGTGGTGGTCCCGATGAGCTGAAGCCCCCGGTAGTGGATCAGATTGGTGTCAATGCCGGGTTTTGAGTCATTGGGAGGAAGCCCGCCGAAAAGGAGAATGCGGGCGCCTTTTCCCGCCATTTCAACCGCTTCTATCTGGGTTTTGGGAACAGGGTTTGCCGTTATCACCACGCCCGGACCCTTTCCCCCGGTATGCCTGAGGACCGCCTCAACCGTGTCTTCCTCCTCGGAATTGACAAGGATATCCGCGCCGAAGCTCCGGCACATCTGGAGGCGCTCGGGGGAAACGTCGGCGGCAATGACGGTTCGGGCCCCCCTTGCTTTTGCGATGCCTGTATGTGCGCAGCCTATGGGACCGCAGCCTATGACGGCGACGGTGTCTCCCATGCCCACATTTCCCCGTTCCTGCGCGTGGAGGCATGACGAGAGGGGCTCGGCGACGGCGGCATACACGGGATTCATGCCGGGAGGTACGGGCCGTATGGTTCCCCGTGCGAGGGCCTCGGGGGGAATGGCCATGTATTCCGCGAATCCCCCGTGCCAGTCTATGGCGATTTCCCGTATGCGATCGCAGAATTCAAATTTTCCTTCCATGCAGAAATCACAGCTTCCGCAGTAGACCACGGGAGCCGCGGCCAGCATGTCGCCCTTTTTAAACGGGGCGGTACAGGATGGGCCGCACAGCACGACTTCCGCGGCGACTTCGTGTCCGATGATCCAGGGATAGCGCATGTTTTTCCGGCCCGAATACAGGGTGCGCAGATCCGAGCCGCAGAGTCCGCATGCCGTCACCTTTACGAGAATTCCTTTTTCAGGGCATTCGGGTACGTCCACCGTTTCAATATCAAAATCACCCGCGGCCCTGAGGACGAGGGCTTTCATTTTTTCAGGAATACAGTTCATCCTGAACCTTCCTCATGCTCCTCAGCACTGATTCGCCTTCGAAGCGGATGTCGTCACGGGTAATGATCCCGTCTTTGGGGACATCCTTTGTGAGGACGGCCCCTTCGGCAAGACCCGCGGGCAGGGCGCGCAGTTTAAGCGCGTCCTCGTAACGTTCAATACCTGCGCGGTAGCAGTACCCGCCTATCCCGTCAAGCGTTTCCCCCGCATTGAGATCTTTTTTTGCGATGGCGGTACATTCGCTTCGGAGTTTCCGTCCAGGATGACCCGAACTTTCACCGTAGATTACCGCCTGCGCCGCCGTGAGCGGCGTTTCACAGCCGCAGAGGTGATAGGGTCTCAAGAGGAGATAGTAGGGGCCTTCTCCCATGTCCCGCTGCACAAGGGAGTCTTTAAGCTTTTTGCTTTCCGTGGTAAAGATCACGAAGACGCCGGGGTTGATGTCCCCTATGCCGTAGTCGACGGCCCCTCTCCGCCTTAAAATGCCGCCGTCCTTTTCCAGTGCGAATACACTGGTAAGCGCGCTGATGTTTACCTTCGGGCCGTGCATGTTGCTTATATCGGGAAGAAGGCCTGTGGCGTTGGAAACGGCCGCCATTTCTATGCTGGTTTTTGAGCCGTCAACAAATTCGCAGAGCATCCTTGCGCTCATCTTCCGCATGGCGGCCTTTTCGGCAAGCGTCCCCGGATTTGCGTGGATATCAAGGGGGTTGTTTTTGCCTTTTCCCGCCGCGACCACATCGAAACCGATGGCCCGCGCGAAACGGTACAATTCGATGATTGATCCCGGTTCATCGCCCGCGGTGAGGGAATACACGATGCCCGCCTGACGAGAGAGATCCCGAAGCACAGGTCCCGCGGTGACGTCGCATTCCACATTCATCATGGTAATGTGTTTCTTGTGCCTTATACATTCCAGGGTACTTCGTGCTCCCATTTCAGGGGAGCCTGTGGCATCTATCACCACCTGTACGCCGCCGCGGGAAATGGCAAGCCGGTAATCCCCTGTTACCACAGGCTTTCCCTCCGCCATGGCCGTGTCCGCTTCCCGTGCGTTATCCGTTACCGCGACATCCGTGTATCCCGCGGCACGGAAGGCCTCCTCCGCCGCCCCGGCATTGATGTCCGCGGCGATGAGTATGCGCATCCCCTTCATGAGGCCGACTTGGGCGATGATTTCACTTCCCATCTGACCCACACCGATAAGGGCGACCCCGATGGGGGTGCCGGCCATTTCGAGTTTCTCAAGTTTTTTATCTATCTCGTACATTGAAATTCCTCATAGGGACAGTATATCCCGATTGTTTTCATTTTTCAATATGAAATATAAAAAAAGAAAAAACACCGGCCTGAAACACTTCGGTTCTCTAACAGGCGCATCCGGAAGCCCCGGCCGGGTTTCCGGATGTCTTTATGCCGGTGACGGCGCTCACCGCCTCAAGCCAGCCGCCGTAAAGGGCCTTTCGTCTTTCCCCGCCCATTTCAGGTTCGTAGTTCCTGCAGGAACGGCGGCGGAAAATGGAGCTGTCGTAGATTCCCAATGCCATACCCGCCGCATAGGCTGCGCCCATGCCGGAAAGTTCCCCGGCGGTGGAAACCGAGACGGGAAGGTCAAGAATGTCGCTCTGGAACTGGAGGAGATACCGGTCCCCGGAGCCGCCGCCGTCAATGCGTAATTCCCTGAGCGTGATCCCTTCTTCCCTGATGGTCCGTATCACGTCGGCGATTTGATAGGCGATGCATTCTTCCGCGGCCTTGATCAGTTCCGCCCGGCCTGTCTTCCGGGTCATTCCCCAAAAAGACGCCCTGGCATCCGCCGCCCAGTAGGGCGCCCCAAGGCCAGAAAAGGCCGGTACGAGGTAGGTGGTATCTTCGGGGTTTGCCGCCGCGGCTATGGGCCCCGCTTCGGCGGCGGAAGAAAGAAGTTTCACATCTTCAACCAGCCATTTGATGACCGCCCCCGAATAGTTGATGTTCCCCTCAAGCGCGTAGCTTACGCGGCCGTTCATGCCCCAGGCAATGGAGGTCGAAAGGTTTTCGCGGAAGACGGGCTCTTCCCCGATATTCACCATGACCGAAGAGCCGGTACCGTAAGTGACTTTGCCCATTCCTTTTTCAAGGCAGCCTTGGCCGAAGAGGGACGCGTGGGAATCTCCCATCGCGCAGTGCACCGGTACGGGTTTGGGAAGGAGCCCTTCAAAATCGGTTTGGCCGAAACAGGCGTCGCTGTCGCAGATTTCGGGGAGGATGGCGGGATCGATGCCGAAGCTGCCGCACGCCTCTTTGTCCCACGCGAGGGTGTGCAGATTGAGGAGCTGCGTCCTTGATGCGTTGGACCAGTCGGTTTTGAAATTGCCGGTGAGTTTATACACGAGCCAACTGTCAATGGTTCCGGCGGAAAGGTTTTTGTTGTGAAGGTTTCCTGTATGCTCAAGGAGCCAGGCAATCTTCGAGGCGGAAAAATAGGGTGAAAGGGGAAGCCCCGTCCTCATCCGTATTTCGGACGCCCTGTCCTTTATCCGTTCACAGATTTCTTTTCCCCGGGAACACTGCCATACGACGGCGTCGTCCACGGGGAGGCCCGTCTTCCTGTCCCATACCAGAGCCGTTTCCCGCTGGTTGCTCAGCGCGGCGCAGGAGATGCGCGAGGGGTCCGCCCCGGATTTTGAAAGCGCCTCCGCCGCCGCGGCGAGGGTGTTCCTGTATATTTCGACAGGATCGTGGGACACCCAGCCTTCCGCCGAAATTTTCTGCCTGTGTTCCCTGCCGGTGCGGCAGAGGACTTCCCCCTGTTCATCAAGGACCAGTGCCTTGGTCCCGCTCGTGCTTTGATCGATTGCAAGAATGTACCGTTTATTCATGGCGTTCATGATAAAGTCCTTCAATTATTTTTGCACTTCCATGTTCATTCGCCCCGAATCCAGGCCCTGATCTCCTCTTCGTTGTCGTCGTACAGATCCGCCTTTATCCCCATGTACTTGCAGGCTTCATACAGGACGGGCGTTACATTTCCGTAAGTCGCCGTGCAGTGATGAATATAGGGCCCCTCGACGATCTTCGTTTCAAGGCGTTTCCAGTTTTTCACTTCTATCCACAAGTATGTGCCCAGATTGTAGGGGCCGTCTATTGCCCGCGCGTTTCCCAAAAGGAGGCTGTATTCGCCGTTGTCCCCGTCAAAGCGGGCGATGGTAAGTTCCCCGTGTTTCGCCTCCGCGGATACGGCGCCGGGAAAATCAAAGGCCAGGGGTTTGCAGAGCGCGGGCCTGTTTTTTGCGGCCGCGAGGGGCCAGGGGCCGCAGTGCTGCAGCAGTTCGCCGTTGTCGTTTTCGGGATGACGTACGGTCCAGTCGGCAAAGAGAACGGGATCTTTGCCCAGGGAAGCGGCCTGTACCAGAAGCGATGTTATCGCGCCGTGTATGTCGGTCTCGCAGACTACGGGG
>JAIROE010000302.1 GCA_031257715.1 Treponema sp.
TCCTTCCCTTACCATTGATGACGCCTACGGCATCCAGCTTGCCAATGTGAAGCGGGTGCTGGAAATGGGTCATGTCATTTCGGGGAAGAAGATAGGGCTCACTTCTTCAGGTATACAGAAACAGTTCGGGGTGAACGAGCCCGATTACGGTCATCTTTACGCCGCGATGGACTGCAAAGACGGCCTTGTGAACACGGACGCCCTGATGCAGCCGAAGATAGAGGGAGAGATTGCCTTTGTTTTGAAAAAGGATCTTGCGGGCGGCAAGGTTACCCGCGAAGACGTTATCAGGGCCGCGGATTATGTTGTTGCCGCTTTCGAGATCGTAGACAGCCGCATCGCCGGCTGGAAAATCAAGCTGGTTGACACCGTGTCGGATAACGCGTCCTCGGGACGCTATATTTTGGGGAGCAGAAAACTCGGGCCGGACGAAGTTGATCTGCCGAATGTTTCGATGAAACTGTGGAAGAACGGCAGCGAACCTGCCGGAGAAGGCACAGGGGCAGCCGTTCTGGGCGATCCCTGTGTTTCGGTGGCATGGCTTGCCAACCGCCTCTGGGGTTACGGGGTGACGCTTAAGGCCGGAGAGGTGATCCTTTCGGGCGCCTTTTCTTCGGCGCCGGCGGCCAAAAAAGGCGATTCGTTCACCGCGGAATTTTCATCGTTCGGAAAAGTAGAAGCCCGGTTTGTGTAAGATAGCGCCGGCGGAAAAAAGGACGGTTGTCCGCAGATTTGATTCAGGCAGGGTGTTATGGAGAAAATAAAGGTCGGCATCATAGGTCCAGGCAACATTGGAAGCGATCTCATGTACAAGGTCATGAAGAGCAGAAATTTGCAGATGCACATCATGGCGGGAATTGTTGAATCGGAAGGGATCAGGCGTGCTGAGGGACTTGGTTTTAAAACCTCCATAAAAGGGGTGGACGCGGTTGCTTCCGATCCGGAAGTGAGTATTGTCTTTGACGCCACAAGCGCCAAGGCTCATCTTCATAACGCCCCCATACTCAACGCGGCGGGGAAAATATCCATAGACATGACCCCCGCGGCGGTGGGGCCCTATGTGGTACCCTGTGTCAACCTTGACAGGCTGACAAATGAAACGGATTTCAATATGGTTACCTGCGGCGGCCAGGCGACGGTACCCATAGCCCACGCCATCAACCGCGCGGCCGGCGCCGAATATGTGGAAATTGTTTCCTGCATTTCGTCAAGGAGCGCCGGTCCCGGTACGCGGGCCAATATCGACGAGTTCACCGAGACCACCGCCAGAGCCCTGCGCGTGGTGGGTGGCGCGGAAAAGAGCAAGGCGATCATCGTGCTGAATCCGGCCGAGCCTCCCCTCATGATGACCAATACGGTCTACGCCCTGGTAAAGGATCCCGTAGAAAAAAGGATCGTTGAATCGGTGAACGATATTATCCGCGAAGTGCAGTCCTATGTACCGGGTTACCGCCTGCGGGTTCCGCCCGTCATGGACGGCAACAAGGTGACGGTGATCATTGAAGTGGAAGGGGCCGGGGATTTTCTTCCTTCATATTCGGGAAACCTGGATATTATCAACCAGGCCGCGGTAGCGGTAGCGGAAAAGCTTGCTGCCGGAATGGGGGGAGCATAAGATGAGAACGGACAGGATATACATTGTAGATACGACCCTTCGGGACGGGAGCCATGCGATAAGCCACAGTTTTACCGTTGAACAGGTGTCCGCGGTGGCGGGTGGACTGGACAGGGCGGGGGTGGAGTTCGTTGAACTGAGCCACGGAGACGGCATCGCCGGTTCTTCCATCAATTACGGCTTTTCCGTGGTACCCGAACTGGAACTGCTTGCAATGGCGGGAAAGGCCGTCAGGCAGGCGAAACTCGGCGTGCTTCTTCTTCCCGGCATAGGAACCATTGAAGATCTCAAAGAGGCACGGGCGAGGGGAGCTAACGCGGTGCGTGTGGCGACCCATGTGACCGAGGCGGATATCGCCATACAGCACATAGGCTGGGCAAAACAGAACGGCATGTTTGCTGTCGGTTTTCTTATGATGACCCACATGGCTTCTCCCGAAAAAATCGTGGAACAGGCCAAAATTTTTGAAGACGCCGGGGCGGATTATATCAACCTTGCCGATTCGGCAGGTTACATGACGCCGGACGATGTGCGCGCCCGTGTCGGCGAGCTTAAGGCCCGGTCGAAGATCCCGGTGGGTTTTCATGCTCACAATAACCTTGGGCTTGCGGTGGCCAATTCCCTGGCGGCGGTGGAGGAAGGGGCTTCCTATATAGACGCTACCTGCCGGGGGCTTGGCGCCGGAGCGGGAAATACGCAGACAGAAGTTTTTTGCGCGGTACTCCAGCGGCTTGGGTACAATACCGGCATAGATTGTTATGCCCTCATGGATCTTGCCGAGAATGTGGTTGAGCCCCTGATGCAGCGGCCGCAGATCATACGCACCGATTCCCTCATGCTGGGCTACGCGGGGGTGTATTCAAGTTTTCTCCTGCATACCCGGCGGGCATCGGAGCGGTTCGGCATTCCGCCGCGGGACATCCTTGTGGAATTGGGGAAGCGCCGAATGGTCGGCGGCCAGGAAGACATGATCGTGGATGTTGCGTACGAACTTTCGCGGAAAAAGAAATAGAAAAGAAACGGAATGGAGAAGTATCTTATTACGGTGGAGGATACAGGACAAAAATTTTACTGTGCCGGCGACCAGGCGGTTCTCCGGGCGATGTTTCATGCCGGAACCGGCCCCCTTCATTACGGCTGCTGCGGCGGAGGATGCGGGATCTGCAAAATGCGCATCGTCTCGGGTACATGGGATGCCTTTAAGCCCATGAGCCGCGCCTATATAAGCGGAGAGAATGAAAAACGGGGCGTGGTTCTTTTATGTTGTGTCAAGCCCCGCAGCGATATGGTTATTGCGCGGGTGTTATAGACAAGGCATTTATTTTTTTGGAGGTACAGTATGGGATTTCATGGTACGCTTCGCCCGGGTCTGATTCAGCTCAAGGTGCTGGATTTGGACAAAACCCTCAATTTTTACAAGGACATTCTTGGGCTCGACGAGGTAGGCCGTACCGGTGACGGCAGGGTTATGCTTAAAGCCTATGATGAATTTGATCATCACAGCGTGGTGCTCCGCAAGGCCGATACGGCCGGGCTGGACTATGTAGGCTTCAAGGTTTCAAGTGAGAAATGGCTTGAAGATATCAAGGGCAGAACCGAAAAATTCGGCTACAAGGTGACGGAAGTCGCTCCCAATACCGAACAGCCCGGTTTTGGCAAGCAGTACAAATTCACCCTTTGTACGGGCCATGAATTCCATGTTTATCATGATGTGGAACTTGCCAAAGATACTCCCCAGATCAAGAATCCCGACATCTGGAACAATCCGCCCCGCGGTATGCGCGCGACAAGGCTTGATCACTTCCTGCTCTACGGGCCGGGTATTGTCGAAGCCGAACGCTTTATGAAAGAAGTGTTCGATATGTACGTTCCCGAAGTCTGTAACACCCCGGACGGCAAACGGCTTGCCGCGTGGATCACCAGTTCCAACAAGCCTCATGATCTTGCGTTTGTGGAATATCCCAAGCCGAACACCATACACCATATCGGTTTCTATCTTCAGACTTGGGAAGACGTTCTTCATGCGGCGGACCTTATCGCCATCAATCATCTTAAGCTTGATATTGGGCCCACCCGGCACGCGATTACCCGGGGGCTTACCATCTACTTCTGGGAGCCGTCGGGTAACCGGATCGAAACCTACTGCGGCGGCTATACCGCTTATCCCGATAATCCGCAGCGGGTATGGGATTCAGATCAGCTTGGCCGCGGCCTCTTCTATTTCTCCGGTGAAATGATCCCCAGCTTTCTGGAGATCGTTACCTGACAGCCGTTTTGGGCGCGGCTGCAGGGCCTGTCCGGAGCCGTGTACAGGCGACAGAAAGGCCCCCGCTGCGTTAAAATGGGACTGTGATACTTGCCATTGACATTGGAACTTCAAATTTTAAGGCGGCGCTCTTCGGTTTTAACGGAGAGTGCCGCGCTTTTGTTTCGCAGCCGCTTGCGGCAGGGATGGCCGGCGGAAGACATGAGATTGATCCGCGCCTGTGGCTTGCCGCCTTTGAATCGTGCTGCCTCAGGCTTGATTCCATGGCCGGCCCCCTTGCCGGGGTTGAAGCCCTGTCCGTTTCCGGCAACGGCCCGACCCTGGTACCGGCCATGGAAAACGCGGACAGGGCTTTTGACCATGCGGACGCCGCGGCGCTGGGGCCCGCGCGGCTTTGGCTTGACCGCCGTGCCGGGGAGGAAGCCAGGGCGGTATCGGAGGCGGCGGGTGCTTTTGTGGACGGCGGTTTCTTCCTTCCCAAGGCGCTGTACATAAAAAACCGCGAACCGGAACTCTATGAAAAAACAGGCTTTTTTTTCTATTGTCCTGAAGTCCTTGCATGGGTTCTTACCGGAGAGGCCCGCACGGTTTTTCCCTCGGAAGGTTTTGAAAGATGGTACTGGACGGCGGAGATGCTGGACAGGCTTGGTCTTGATTCCGGCATGTTTCCCCCGTTCATTTCTCCCGGCCAGACCATAGGTACGCTGCTTCCTTCACTGGCCGGCCGTTTCGGTTTCAGGAAAGCGGTCCCGGTGATTGCCGGAGGGCCCGACTTCTTTACCGCCATTTTGGGTTCCGGCGCCGTGAGGCCGGGCATGGTATGTGACAGATCGGGGACTTCCGAAGGGATCAACCTTTGTACGGAAAAGCGGATCATGGACAGGCGGCTCATGTCTTACGGACATCCGGCGAAGCCGTACTGGAATCTTTCGGGAATTATTTCAACAACGGGAAAGGCGATTGAATGGGCCCGGACGCTTTTGGGGTTCAGGGATTATGATGATTTTTACGCGGCCGCGGCGGGGACGGAGGCGGACGGAGTAATCTTCCTTCCCTATCTTGAAGGGGAACGGGCGCCGCTTTGGGATGCGGAGGCCCGCGGTGTGTTTTTTGGCATGAGCAGTTCCACGACGCGGGCCGCGCTTGCCCGCGCCGCGGCGGAGGGGATCTGCTTCGCCGTCCGTGATGTGATTTCCGTTATGGAAGAAGCGGAGGCCCCGGCGGGCGTCCTCCGCGTCACAGGCGGAACTTCCCGAAGCTCCGTTCTCAATCAGATCAAGGCCGATGTTACGGAGCGGGACGTGATCCCCGTCGAGGGAAAAGCGGAACTTACCGGACTTGCCGTTCTGGCCGCATCGGCGCTGGGAAAGTACGGCGATCGTGGTGAAGCGGCCTTTGCCCTTGTGAAGTCCGGGACTGTCTTTCATCCCGATGAAAAAAAGGCGCGTCTTTATGAAAAAAAATTTGGCCGTTACCGTTCCCTTTACCGTTCACTCCGGGAAGAGTTCAGGGCGTGATCGGCTCCGCCGTTTATCACTTCCCAAAAAAGTGTTCAGGGTATAAAATGGCGGCAGGAAGGGGAAAATGAAAAAACAAACATTGTTCTTGGCATCCGTTCTTTTTACCGCCGCGTTTCTTTTGACATGCCAGCGCTCCGGCCGCGCCCCGCTTCCGGCCGGGAATCCGGATGGACAGGCGCGTCTTTCGGTACTGGTGTATATTACCGGGGTAATGGCGGGGAGCCCTTCCTATGAAATGCTTGCGGCCGGCGCGGAAGAATTTGCCACCGGTCACTCCGGCGTGCGGGTGAAAATATACGAGGCGGGATTCAACCAGGCCGAATGGGAGGAGCAGCTTACCTCCCTTGTGGCAAGCGGCGAATACGATCTTGTTCTTGGATCGAATCCTTCCCTGCCTGAAATATGCGCCAGGGTTGGGGAAAAATTTCCCGATCAGAAATTTATCATTACCGACGCTGTGTACAGCGGAAATTCCAGAATCTGTACGTATCTGTACAATCAATACGAACAGTCCCTTTTCCTCGGTTACCTTGCGGGGCTCATCACGACAAGCGGCATGGAGTACGCCAACAGGGCAAAGCGCGTTGGTTTTATTGCCGCGCAGGAATATCCCCTGCTTAACGGTCACATTGTGCCCGGCTTTCTTGACGGGGCAAGACGGGCCGATCCCGGCATAACGATGGATTTCCGTGTGGTGGGCAACTGGTATGATGCCAACAAGGCGGCGGATTTGGCGTCAAGCATGATAGACGCCGGGGTGGATGTATTCGCCGTAATAGCCGGCGGCGCGGCTCAGGGCCTCATCAAGACTGCGGAAAGGATGGGCGCTTATGTGGTTTTTCATAATACCAACGAATACGGTTCGGCACCCGGCGTGATTGTGGGATGCGGTATCATGGAGCAGAAGAAGCTGACCATGGAGATTCTCGCCGATGCGCTGGAGGGAAAAGTGCAGTACGGAACTTCCCGGACTGTGGGGGTCAGGGAAGGTTACCTCAACTTCATAGACAATGATTCCGGATATACGGAATATGTTCCCCCCGAAATACGGGAAAAATTCGACGCCTTCATGGACGATATACGGGCGGGCCGCGAGACATACCCGGTCCCGCCGCTGTGAACGCCGTATTAACGCCGGTGGTTGAAATGAGGGGGATCAGCAAGATCTACCCCGGTGGACGCCGGCCGGCGAACAGCGGAATTTCGCTGGATCTCCGCCGGGGAGAAATCCTCTGTCTGGCCGGTGAAAACGGCGCCGGAAAATCAACCCTGATGAAGATACTCTGCGGCCTTGAACAGCCTTCGGAAGGGGAAATACTGATAAACGGAAGACCCGTCAAAATGCACAGTCCCCTGGACGCAGACCACTTGGGGATAGGCATGGTTCATCAGCATTTTATGTTGTTTCCCGAATTTACCGTTGCCGAAAACGTGGTCATGGGACGGGAGCCGCGCCGGGGGATTTTCTTCGACACTGCGGAGGCACGATCACGGACCGCCGTGGTAATAAAATCCCATCGTTTTTCCATCGCGCCCGAAGATCCGGTTTCCTCCCTTGCCGTGGGGCAGATGCAGCAGGTTGAAATTTGCAGGATGCTTTACCGGAATGCGGACATCATTATTCTTGATGAACCCACCGCGATGCTCACGGAACAGGAGATAGTTCCCCTTTTTGAGACTCTCGCCATGCTCAAAGCCTCGGGGAAATCGGTGATCCTCATCACCCACAAGCCGGATGAGATAAAGCGTATCTCCGACCGTGTGGCCGTTTTGCGGAAGGGCCGCCTTCAGGGCATTCACGAGACCGCCCGGGTAAGCGGGAAAGAAATTTCGCTGATGATGGTGGGCGGCGGCCTTGAGCCCGTCCGCGCCGAAGCCGCTCAGGCGGCCCGCGTCCCGGTTGTCCTCGTACCGG
>JAIROE010000366.1 GCA_031257715.1 Treponema sp.
CGCCAGTACAATAAATTTCCTATCCAACGAAGATACCCAGGAGCTTGCTCCTGGGTTCTTCATTGAATGAATACAGACCGCAATAGTCTTTGGCGGGTACTGTTTTCATATACCCGGTATAGCAGCCGGGCGGCTCGGTTGGAATTCCGCCCGGCTCTTTTTTTTGGCCGGCCCGGTCCGCCGCCGGGGCGGGTTCCGGCGGGCGCGTCCGCTCATGACCTGCTTTCGCCAGGAGGACTTTTTTTACGGCCCCTCCCCAGCTAAACGATTAAACGCCGCAGGCGTTTAATCGTTTAGCCCTTTACCGATCCCGCGGTAACTCCCTGTATGATGTGTTTCTGGCAGGCAAAGTAGAACACAATAATGGGAATAACCGCCATAATGATCACCGCCATCATGTATCCCATGTCTATGGAGCCGTAGCCGCCCCGCAGGTACTGCACCGCTACCGGAATGGTCCGGTATTCGGAACCTATGACGAGGTTGGGCAGGAGGTAGTCGTTCCAGATCCACATCGCATTGAGGATCGCCACGGTAATGGCGATGGGAACAAGCATGGGGAGTATCACGCTGAAAAACGCCCGCAGGGGGGTACAGCCGTCTATGACGGCCGCTTCCTCGACGGCAATGGGCACCGATTTGACGAAGCCGCTGAAAAGGAAAACCGACTGCGCCGCCCCGAAGCCAAGGTATATGACCAATATGCCCAGAGGATTATCAAGATGAAGCAGATTGGCAATCTTGGTCAGGGGAAACATCACCATTTGAAAGGGAACTATCATGGCAAATACAAAGGCGAAGTAAAGGCCCTTGCAGAACGGATGCGGGCTTCTGGTGATATACCACGCGGTCATTGATGAAAAGAGGACAATGATCGCCACCGAAAACACCGTGATGAAAAACGACCAGCCGAAGGCCGAAAGAAAGCCCGTCGCAATCATGCCGCTTGTGTAGTTGCTCAATCCCGTAAAGGACTCGCCTGAAGGAAAGGCGAAGGGGGAATTGATCACAAAGAGCTTGCTTTTGAAGGAGTTGAGCAGCACAAGGAGTATGGGGCCGACGAAGAAAAGCGAGATGACGCTTAACGAAATAACGGCGATTATATTCGCTATTGACCGGGATGTGGAGCGTTTCATCAGCTTATTACCTCCCTGCGCCGGGTGATGCCGAGCTGTACAAGGGAGATGAGCACTACCATGATGAAGAACATCATCGCCTTGGCCTGTCCTACCCCTTCCCAGTTGGCGCGGCTGTAAAAGGTATTGTAGATATCAAGGGCCACAAGGGCGGTCCTTTTTCCCGGTCCCCCGGCGGTAAGGGCAAGGTTCTGGTCGAACATCTTGAAGGAATTGGTGACCGTCATAAAGAGGGTTATGGTGATGGAAGGCATCACCATGGGAACAAGGATCTTCCGCAGAATGGTAAAGCCCCCCGCCCCGTCTATTTTCGCCGCCTCGAGAATTTCAGAAGGTATGTTTTGCAGCCCGGCGATGAATATGATCATCATGTAGCCTATGAACTGCCAGTTGGACAGGATCACCATGCCCCAAAACCCGTATACGGGATTCGCCGTAATGGTCACCCCGAAGAACCCGAGAAAGCCGTTGATGATAAACTGCCAGATGTACCCCAGCACGATGCCGCCGATGAGGTTCGGCTTGAAGATCAGCGTACGGAACACATTGGTGCCCGTAACGCCCCGGGTAAGCAGCAGGGCCAAAGCGAAAGCCGCGACATTGATGACAAGCACCGACACCAGCGTAAAGGCCGCCGAAAGCCGCAGCGCGTCAATAAAGTCGGGGTTGGAAAAGGCCCGGATGTAGTTGCCGAACCCCACCCATTCCGCGTCGGTCACCGTGGAAAAACGGGAAAACGAAAGCAGTACGCCCATGACAAAGGGAACGACAAAGGCAATGACAAAGGCCGCCAGTGTCGGGCCGACAAAAAGAAGAAAGTATTTCCTGAGTGCTTTTTCCATAATACGCCTCCTTGTTGAAGCCGCGGATTTTGCCGCGGCCCCAGGACCCCGGAAACTACTGAAGGGCAGCCTCTTTTTCCGCCGCCCAGCTGTCTATAAACGTGCGGGTAACATGATCCCAGTTCTGGTTTCCCAGCGTGTAATCAAACATGGCCGTCCCCAGCGTTTGCTTGAATTCCTGGCTGGGGAAAGTGGGGAAATTCCACGATACCGAAACGATGGAAGGATTGTCCAAATAAAAGAACATTTCCTTTACCAGGGGATTATCGGGCCGCTCCGTAGGGCCGAAGGTGTTGAAGGGAGCGACAAAGCCCAGTTTGTCAAGCACGAAGCTTTTCCCCGTGGGGGTGTTAAAGAGCCACTCCAGCATCCCAAGCGAAGCGTCCTGGGCCGTCTGGGACGCCTTGCCGTTCAGGCAGATGAAATTTTCCGTTCCGGTGCACAGCCCCTGATTTTCCTCGCCCCTGACGCCGGTGTAGATGGGCAGGAATTTGATGTCTCCCGGATCGATCACGTTTCCGCTTTCACTCTTGATCTGATCCCAAGCCCAGTTGCCGTTCTGCACCATCGCCACCTTGCCCAGGGCCATTTCCGCCATGGAATCTCCCACCGTCTTGGCGCCCAGCATCCTCCGTTCGGTAATTGAATTGTTGATGTAAAGATCAAAGATATTGCGGAAATTCGCGCCGTAGGTCAGATCGAGCTTCGCCAAATCCCCCGCTCCCTTGTCCCGGTATTCATAATAAACGGGAAGATTGGCAAGGTGGGTCTGCCAGCGCCAATCCTCGCCGGGACTGAAGGATGTCGAGCCGAAAACCCCCTCTATGCCCAGGGCGGCCTTGTGTTTCGTCATGTCCTCCACAACAGCCTTGAGGGTTGCGAAATTTCTGATGTCCCTGGCATCCGAAATCTTCACCGCCCTGTTCGGCAGGGCAAAGTATTTCCGCATGACGGCGTCATTGTAAAGTATGCCGTAGGTTTCCACCGCGTAGGGAATGCCGTAAACACCGTCCCCGGAACTCACCGCCATGCTTTTGTCCAGAAGCCAGCCGTAAAGCGCGGTATTTTTAAGATCCGCGCAGTAATTTTTCCAGGTCAGATACCCAACCGGGCCGTTGATGTTGAACAGGGTGGGCGGTTCGGACTTGGCAAGCTCCGAACGCAGGGTCTGTTCATAACCGCCGCTTGCGGCGGTAACACCCTTCATGGGAATGCCGGTTTCCGCCGTGACCGCGGCGGCGGCTTCCTTCCACTGGACGTCAATTTCAGGCTTGAAATTGAGCAGATACACCCCGGAAGCGGCCTTTTTACAGGCGCCGAAACCGGCCAGCAAAAACAGCGCCAAAAGAACGCATAAAGAACGCTTTTTCATAAATTCCTCCAGAAATTTGATTTTTCTCTATATCAAAAGTATAAACACTTTCAAATAAAAGGCAAATTACGATGAAATTCCGCATCCCGCGATAAGGGACTTGCCGCGCAGCTTTGCCGAAACCGGATCGTACCCTGGAGTTTTTGCCCCGCACCCCCCAGCCGCCCTGGAGTTTTACGGCGTAGCCGTAAAACTCCCCAGCCAAACGGACTAAACGGCTCCGTCGTTTAGTCCGTTTTGCCATTGACATGCTTCCAAAACCGGCCCTATAATGCCCCAACATGAACAGGATAATGTCCCCGGACAAACATCTCCCCCCGTATACACAATATATAGCGTAGTTTCACCGGTTTTAGCTCCTTTCAGCCCCCTTGCTAACAATATAGAGCGTACCCGTTACAGGCGGAAACGGCCCCTTTCCGGTTAATAGACGGGTCAAAACTGATTGGGAGCGGATCGGAGTCAACTGATTCCGCCCACGGAGCACGGTCCGGGTGTGTTTCCTTGCCGCCGGCAATCATGCCGGGAGGGGTTCCTTCC
>JAIROE010000029.1 GCA_031257715.1 Treponema sp.
CAACTTCCGCTAAAAAACGGTAGATTTGGCGGATTTTTGCAAAAAATACACCAAATCTGCGAGACTTGTAAGCCAAGCGAAGCTTGGCAAAGAACCAACCGGGTTCTTGAACAAGTCCAATCTCAGTATTTGAGCAGCGTTTCGAATGCGGCGATGATCTTCGGGGTGTTCCAGTTAATGCTTCCCGTGACTTTGAGGATGATTTCTCCGTTGCGGTTGAGGATATACGTAATGGGAATGGCCCGCACGCCGTAACGTCCGCTGACGGCGCCCGATTCGTCAAGCGCGGCGGGAAAGGACAGTCCGTTGTTCTTCATGAAGTCCGCCACTTCGCGCGGATTTTCCGCGCAGTTGACCGCGAGGATTTCAAAGCCGCTGTCCTTTAAACGCCGGTACAGGGCCTCCATTGAAGGCATTTCCGAACGGCAGGGGCCGCACCATGTGGCCCAGAAATTAAGGAACACCACCTTGCCCCTGAGATCCGAAAGTTTTCTTTCGCCTCCGCCCGAAACGGGCAGGGTAAAATCGATGGGAGAAGCGGTCCGCGCCGCTACCTCCAGACCCGCGGCCCTGAAGGACGCGGCGACTTCCCGGGGAATGGAGCCGCCCGGGACGGCGCCGGCCGGCCGCGAAAAAATGCAGGACAGCGCCAAAAACAGGAGCGTGTAAATTCGTTTCATGCTGAAAGTATACATCTTTAATCGGGATTTGTCAGATGTAAGGAGGGAACCCCCGGTAAAGATACCCCGGAGCCGAAAAGCTCCGGGGTCTTTGACAATCCAACTTTTTTACATTTTTTTTACATTCTGATTATCTGTGTTGAAGTTTCTCCGGAAAAATTATTCTCCCATATTTCATTTGCCGAATGGTCCAGTTCGCGGTATTTTCCCGGACTCTGACCCATGTAAGATTTGAATATTTTCGAGAACCAGCTTTGATCCTCGAAACCGCAGGAACTGGCGATCTCGCTTAAGGTAAGGTCTGTTTCAAGCAGCATGCGGCCCGCCTTTTCCACCCGCAGACGGTTGAGGTAACTTGAAAGGTTTTCCCCCATTTCCTCTTTGAAGATTGTGCTGAAATACGGGGCTGAAAGATCCGAGGCAAGGGCAATTTCCTGAAGGCTTATTTTCCTTGTGTAATTCTCAAGGATGTAGCGTTCCGCTTTGCGCAGTGCGGCCGCGTGCCTGATTTCCCGGAAAGAAAATATCTGTTCAGTCATCCGCTGCACCGAAAGGTAAAGAACATCGATGAGGTCCTCGGCGGTTTTTGACTCCTGAATCCGCTTGACGCAGGCGCCGTTTGTTTCAAGAAGTGATTTGTCCGCATAGCCGGGATTGATATCCGTCCTGAAAAGAAGCACCGCGAGTTCTATGGCCCTGCACTGCAGGTATTTAAAATCGCCGGGCTTCGTGAAGAGGATGATCGCCAGAATTTCACTGAGGAGTTCCCCTGTTTTTTCATTTTCTCCCCGGCGCACAGCGGCAAGCAGTTTCCGTTCCTTTTCTATGGGATAGGCGGCGGAAAAGCGCCGGCTTTTCAGCTTTTCAATGTGGGCGGAAATGGCCGCCTGCTGTTCCGCGCGCCGGCGCAGGGTTTCGTGATAATCTTCGTTTCCGGAGGAAAGGGATTCGGCGCAGATGTGCAGAAGTTCCGCAAGCGCCCTGATCTTTTTCATGTCAGAGCGGGGAAAACGGGTGATTTTTTTCCGGAATTCTTCCTTCGAAATTTCACCCAAACTGTAGCGCCTGAAAAGCTCGTCCGCTTCTTCCGCGTCTATCGAACGGTGCCCGGTTCCCAAAAGGGCGCCGATGAAGCGGCCGTCGGAATATACGGGGCTGGTCCAGAACGCGAATCCCAGAGCGCAGGTATAAGTATAGGATCCCTTGTGCCTGAAGGCTTCCTTTATCGCATCGATGTGCATTTCGTTACAGGGGGTATCGACAAGATCCTCGCGCTCCCTTGCGATTGTCCCGGCGCGGTATTTGGCGCAGAGCAGGCAGATGTTTTTGTCCGTCATGACATCACTCATCATTTCGGGAATGGGAAGGAAAGACGTATCGTGTACGCAGATCATTGATCCCGTTCCCACGGCGTAGGCCTTAAGGAGGCTGTACGCCCTGAGCAGGATGGGATTCGTCCCGGCCGGGATTTCCGCTGTTTCAGGAGTTCCCGTCATGGTTTCCCCCTTTTAACCCGCGTAACAGGCAAGGTTGTCCGTTTCCCTGTCTGCATCTTCGAGTCCGATGGAGAAAAGAGAACCGGTCTCGTTTCCTCCCGTTTCCCGGTATTTTCCCGGACTTATGCCGATGTAGTGCTTGAAGATTTTTGAAAACCAGCTCTGATCCTCGAAGCCGCATTCATCGGCTATTTCACTGAGGGTTTTGTCCGTTTCGGTAAGCATGGCCGCGGCCTTTTCGATGCGCAGGCGATTAAGATAATTGGAAAGGTTTTCCCCCATTTCTTCCTTAAAGATAGTACTGAAATACGGAGCGGAAAGCCCCGATGCTTCGGCGATTTCCCTGAGGCTGATTTTGTGGGTGTAGTTTTCCCAGATGAACCGTTCGGCCTTGCGCAGGGCCGACGAATGGCGTATCCCCTGGAAGTAGAAGATGTTTCCTGCCATACGCTCGATGATCACCCGGAGGTTCTCGGCAAGCTCGTCTACGGTTTTTGAATCCTCAATCCACTTAATGTACCTGCCGTTCGCTTCCAGCGTTTCAGTTTCGGCGGCCTTTTTCGGGTTTGCCCGGGAAAGGGACACCACCAGTTCTATGGCCCAAAGGCGCAGCGTTTCAACGCTGTCCGACACGAAAAGGTTCCGGACTATTTCGTTGAGAATTTTCATGGCCGGTTTCTTGTCCCCCCGCCTGAGACTCGCAAGCAGCAGCCGTTCCCTGTCCAGAAAACGCTCCCTGCCTGAAACTTCGGAAGAGACCCGCTTCCCGGCAAGGACTATTTTGTCCTCTTCCGTTTTTGCCGCAGGCCGGTCTGTTTCAGGCTTCGTGTTTTTATCCGAATACCGTTCGTTTTCGGCGGCCTTGCCCGAGATCCTCTTCGCGCATATCTGGAGCAGCCGGGCCTGCGCCCTGATCTCTTCAAGGGTTTTTTCGGGTATATAGTCAAGGTATTCAAGAATCCTGTATTCCGGAACGGCTCCCTGGCAGAGCTGGTAAATGTTTTTGGCCGCCCTGCCCCGCTCTATGCCGAGGACGCGCCCGGCGACAAGACTGCCGGCAAAACGCCCGCCTGAATGGATGGGGCTCATCCAGTAGACAAAACCCATTTTGCACATGTAGATACAGGAACCTCTTGTGCGCCTGAGGCCGGCTGTTTCCTTCAGGTGTATACAGGCGCAGGGATGTACGTCTTCTTCCTTTTCTTTTTCCTGGTTCTGGTGGAAACGTTCATAGAGGGAACAGAAAAAGGCGGCGCCTTTGTAGTCCACCCTGTTCACGGCGCAGCCTTCCGAGTCGAGGATCGACACGGCGCTGCCGGTAGCTTGTTCGTAGGACTTGAGAATCTTTTCCGCTTTTTGGAGGAGGGGCTCGATTTCCCGCCTGTTTATGATCGTACCGGGGGCCGCCGCGCTCCTTTTCTTATCCTGATTTTCCGCCGGTCCGGCATTTATTTTGTCATGCTTTTGCATATTTGTCTTCCTAAGATTACAATATAAGAAGTAAAAACGGACATAATACACCCTTTTGGTGAAAAAATTTTTTCTTCAGCTTTTTTTGGATATTTTTTTTATGGTTTGACTTGTTCAAGAACCCGGCAGGTTCTTTGCTAACCTGCGGTTAGCTTGCAAGTCCTTTTTTAACGGAAGCTGTTCAATAACTGAAATTATTGAACAACCTTATTTGAGCCAATTACGGAGCCGGCCGGGTTTTGGGCCCGGTTTGCCTGTTGTATTTTATTTTACCACATTCTTGCAAAAAAAGCAAAGAATTGTTCCAAAACAAAATCAGGCCGAAATGCAAATGTTTTCCCGAAAAGATAAAACGTAAAGCGTGAAGAAGGAACGCAGTGACATGTCAAGCTGGATCATTATTGTAAAATACAGTATCATTATCGTATGAAAAAGGTGGAGAGCCATGCCGAAAAGACGGCTGGTATGGCGAAGGTTTCAGGCGGGTTCATCAAGGGCACGCGGCCCCCGGCCGATTCCAAATGCCGGCGTCTCGCCAAATTTCTCATCCTTATTGGGGGGGACGAGGCCGCCCGTATTTTTGCGGAACTGGACGCGGGGCAGGTGGAGGCGGTGTCAAGGGAGATAGCCTCCATACGGGGCATTACCGCGGAAGAGGGGGAAAAGGTCCTTGACGAATTCCGGCTGCTTTTTTCCCGTTCTTGGGGCAGTTACGGTTCTTCCCGGGGCGGCATCGAGACGGCCCGAAGGCTGCTTTACGCGGCCTTTGGACCTGAAAAAGGGGAAGAATTCGCCGGCAGGGCGGCGCCTTCTCCACGGGAAAATCCCTTTGGCTTTCTTGATGATTTTTCCCCCGAACAGGTTTCCCTTTTATTGCGGGAAGAGGCCCCCGCGGCCGCCGCCCTGATCCTTTCGCGTATCCCTTCAAAACTGTCCGCCGCGGTACTGGCCCAAATCCCCTCCGAACGGAAACTCGACATCATCCGCCGCATCGCCCGGCAGGGGCAGGTTTCCCTCGAAGTGCTGGAACGCGCCGCGGCGGCCCTCAAGGAAAAAGCCAGGAGCATGGGAGGCGCCGGGGGCGTCCGTATCGACGGCATGAAAACCCTCGCGGCGATCCTTAAAACCGGCGATTATTCTTTCAGCGGCCGCATACTGGGCGAACTTGAAGAGGAGAATCCCGAACTGGGCCGGGACATCAAGGAACGGCTTTATACGCTGGACGACGTGATCAACACGGCCGGACGGCCCCTCGAGGAGAAGCTCGGGACCATGACGGAAAGGGAAATCGCTCTTCTCCTTGAGGGCGCCTCTTCCCTCTTTGCCGAAAAAGTATACTCCTGCGTTTCCCGCCGCCGCCGTGCCCTTATTGAAGAGGAACGCGAAAATCGGGGGGCGGCGCCGAAAAAAGAAATGGAAAAGGCAGTGCGGGAT
>JAIROE010000059.1 GCA_031257715.1 Treponema sp.
CGTCTATGCCG
Source organism: Treponema sp. (assembly GCA_031257715.1). Next base: position 12 of record JAIROE010000059.1, read on the forward strand.
AACTCGCGGGTGATAAACGCGAAGAGTTCGCGGGTAAACCGCTTTTTGGCTTCCCCGTCCGTTTTGGTGTAGAGGCGCAGATCAATATACACCGAAGGCTCTTCGGTCCCTCCCATGTAGAGGGAACCGCCGTCCCGGATATCCACGAGGAGGTCGGGCTCGGTCTTTCCGGGAATGATGGTGATAAGGCGGCCAAGTTCACTTTTTAACGTTTCTTTCTGCCGGGCGCCGAGTTTTTGTCCGATGGAAACTGAAATGTACGGCATGTCGTGTCCTTCCTTTATGGTTCTGTGGATCACAGTGTAGCCGTTTCGCTTTTTCCGTACAAGCGGGCGGGAGGGTCATTCACTATGTTCCCGTATCACCGCCATAAAGGCTTCCCCGTATCTTTCCAGTTTTACTTCTCCCACACCGTTTATGGTCAAAAACCGATCGGGAGTCAGGGGCCGCCTGCGGCACATATCCCAAAGGCTGGCGTCGGGGAAGATAATATAGGCCGGAACACCGGCTTCCCGGGCCAAGCGGTTCCGCAGTTCCCTAAGCTTCAAAAAGAGCGCCTTCTCCGTATCTTCCGGGGGGGGCCTTTCGGTCCGCGTTGCGCCCGCGGAAGGCATCTTTTCCCCCTCCGTACTCTGCGTCTTTTCCGCCGGCAGCATCATTCTCACGATCTTTTTCCCGCCGATAACTTCCCGCCAGCGCGGCCCCAGAGACAGGACGGGGTATTCGTCACCCTCAAGACACAGGTAATTTTCTTTTATCAGGTGATCCATCACCAGCCGGATCCGGCGGGCATCGGTATCGGCCATAATGCCGTAGGTGCTCAGGGTGTCGCAGCGGGAAGCGCGGATCTTTTCGTCTTTGCCGCCCCGGAGGATGCCTGTCACCATAGTCTTGCCGAAAGTCCGGCCCCGCTCCCTGAGCCTGAACACACAGGAGATGATTTTCCGCGCGGGGAGGGTCACGTCGGTTTCTTCAAAAACGGCGTTGCAGTTGGAACAGTTGCCGCAGCAGGCCGGGCCGGTTTCCCCAAAATAGGCCAAAAGGCGGGAGCGGAGGCAGCCGGAGGTGGTGGCGTAAAAGGTCATCTCCTTGAGGAGTTCAAGATTATGTTCCACGACGGCCTGGTCTTTCACTTCCTCCTCGTCCCGGCTGTTCTTTATAAGGAACGTGTTGATCCGCACGTCCTGGGGGCTGTAGAGGAGGATGCAGTCCGCCTTTTCCCCGTCACGGCCGGCCCGGCCCGCTTCCTGATAATAGCTTTCGATATTTTTGGGCATGTTGTAATGGATTACAAAGGACACATTGGATTTGTCGATGCCCATGCCGAAGGCGTTGGTAGCCACCATGACGGGCTTCCGGTCATGGATAAAATCATCCTGATTGTTTCGCCGCTCCCGGTCGTCAAGGCCCGCGTGGTAGCGGGTTACCCCGAAACCCCTGGCGCCCAGGGCAGAACAGACCTCCTCCACGGTCTTCCGGGTGGAGCAGTAGATGATTCCGCTTTTGTCCCGCCGCGAGGCAAGACATTCCAGCAGGGCGCCGAGCCTGTCCCGCGGTTTTTGCACTTCAAAATACAGGTTGCTCCGGTCAAAACCCGTGGTCAGGACATGGGGATCACGAAGGGACAAAATCCGCATGATGTCTTCCTTCACCCTGCCGGTGGCGGTGGCGGTAAAGGCCGCGGTAACGGGCCGCTTTTCAAGCCGGCGGATAAAGGCGGTGATCTCCAGATAGCTGGGGCGGAAATCGTGGCCCCACTGGGACACGCAGTGGGCCTCGTCGATAACCACGAGGGCTATCCCCGGTGAAGCGGAAGCTTCGGCAAGCCCGGAAGGGAACCCGTTGCGGAGCCGCTCCGGGGCCATGTAGAGGATATTGTATTCCCCCCGCGAAGCGCGGAAAACCGTTTCCGCGTATTCACCGGGGCTGAGGGAACTGTTGAGAAAAGCGGCGGAAACCCCCGCGGCCTGCAACGCATGCACCTGATCTTTCATCAAAGAGATGAGGGGTGAAATAACCAGAGTCAGGCCCTCAAGGAGGAGGGCGGGAATCTGGTAACAGAGGGACTTTCCCGCCCCGGTGGGCATCACCGCCAGAACATCCCGGCCCGAAAGAATGTCGTTTATCACTTCTTCCTGACCGGGGCGGAACCGGGAATATCCGAAATAGCGTGCAAGTATATCTTCTTTATTCAAATCACAACTGATCCATAAAGAGATCCCGCGGCGGGCGCACCGTTTCCCGGTACATCTCGCGGTTAACCATGGAAAGCACCAGCGTCGTACCCACAGGCAGCCGGTAGGGAACGGTAAAATCACCGCCGGGATATTCGACGGTAATAATGCGCCGCTCCTCTCCCGACGGCAGAATGGCATCAAGCCGCACCGGAAGGGGATAGGGATTCTTCGGGATGGGCCAGGTGAAAAGGCTAAAAACCTCCCCCTCTTCAAGATCGCCGGGAGAAACGGCGGTAAGGCGTATGATGCCGTCCTGCCGTATCTGCGTTCCCTCGGGCGGACTCTGGGCCGTAACGGTTTCGCCCTTTTCCCCCTCGGCAGGCTCGCGTACCGTAAAAACAAAATTCATCCCCATCCGCCCGAGCCGTTCGAGAGCCCCGGAAATGGAAAGGCCGGTAAAACCGGGCACGGTTACCGTCACGTTTTCCGGCCCCAGACTCACCACCAGTTCCAGCGCCACGGGGCCGGATATTTCCCTGCCCGGCTCCGGGCTCTGCCTGAGTATGACGCCGGGCGCTTCGGCGGAATGCTGGTACATGAAGGGTTCTTTAAGGGAAAGCAGGGGCTGGGAGGAAGAGGCGAACAGGGTCTGGAGATCCATGCGGACTTCGTCTATGTTTCTCCCGACGTAGTTTTCTACCCTGTCGATAATTACCCCCTGGCTTACCACAAGCCAGACGCGGCGGCCCGCCTTGACTATGGCGCCCGCCCCCGGATCCTGTTCCAGCACAAGGCCCCTGTCGGCGGATGACTGCGAATGACGGAGGCGGATGCGCGGATCAAGCTCCTTGACCTGAAGTTCAAGCAGCGCTTCGGTAAGCTCCTTGCCCCGGACTTCGGGAACCATGGTTTCTTCCGCCCCCCGCACGGCAAAAAAGAAAACGGAAAGGGCGATGAGCCCCACAAACACAAGGAGCCCCGCCGCCATGGAAATAAAGAGCCGCAGATGATTGGCGACATAGTCTTCCATAGCGTCAAAATCAAACCGTATCAGTTTCATGGTCTTCCCCGTTTTTCCGTTGTGGCTTTACCGGACGCCGAGCCGGGTTCCGGCAAAATTCCGCGCCCCGTTGAGAAAAGCCCGCCATTCCAGCGCCTTCCTCTTTTCAAGCTGAAGGACCTCCGCCGCCAAAACCCCATCTCCCGTTTGTATCAATATCCCGTGTCCTTTGTCTACACCCAGAACAAGGCCGGGCAATGCTCCCGCCGGGGGCCGGAACGCATTCTGTTCCAGGGGAACATAAGGATGGGCCCGCAGTATGTAGAGATCCTCCCCGCCGTATGCCGTCCGGCAGAGCGGCCAGGGGGTAAAAGCCCGTATCCTCGCATCTATACTCCCGGCCCCGGCCGTCCAGTCTATGACGCCGTCTTCCCGCGAAATGAGGGAGCAATAAACCGCATCCAGGTGGTTCTGGGGCCTCCCGCACACCCTTCCGGCGGCAAGGGCCTCAAGCAGGGGAGGCAGCATGGCGGCGGCTTTCAGGGCGGCGGTGTGTGAAAGGCTTTCGGTGGTTTCGCGCCCTTCAAGCGGAATGACTTCCTGCGCAAGAATGTCCCCCCCGTCCATTTCCGGGGCAAGCCGCTGTATGGTGATCCCCGTTTCCGCGTCGCCGTTCAGTATGGCCGCCGAAAGGGGCGAAGGGCCGCGGTATCTGGGCAGAAGGCTCGGATGTATGTTGACGCCGCCCAGCGGAAAGAGCGCGAGAAACCGGGGGCCGAAGATGCGGCCGTAGGCAAAGGACACAAGGAGATCGGGCGCAAGGGCCCGCACCGCCTCCCGCGCCGCCCCGTCAAGTTTTTCCGGCTTGAGCACGGAAACGGCAAGCCGCTGTGCCGCGGCGGCGGTTTCGGCAGGTTCGCTTTTCCCGCTCCGGCCGCGGGGCCTGTCCGGGGCGGCAAGGACGGCGGCAAGCTCCGCGGCTTTCGCCGCCGCTTCCAGCGAAGGCACGGCAATGGCCGGAGTTCCCGCAAAGAGGATCCTCACTCAGGCCCGCCGCTTTTGCCGCGCCCGCCGCTTCGCCGCGGCCGCCGCTTTTGCCGCGGCCTTTTCCATCCGGGCAAGCAGCAGATCCCGCTTCTGCGCGGGCAGGCGGTCGATAAAAAGAATCCCCTCCAGATGATCGTATTCATGCTGTATGACGCGGGCCAGAATGCCGGAGGCTTCCAGGGTAAAAGGCCGTCCCTTTTCGTTCCATGCCTGAACCTTCACCGCCCCCGGCCGTATCACGTCGGCCCAGACGCCGGGAACCGAAAGGCAGCCTTCCTCGTACTTTGCCGTTTCCTGGGACGTTTCCAGAATGGAAGGGTTGATAAACACCCTGGGCGCGTTCCCTTCAACCTCGACCACAAAAAGACGCTTCATGAAACCGACCTGGGGACCCGCAAGCCCCACCCCCTTGCCGGCCCGCAAAGCCTTTATCATTTCCCCGGCAACCTTCGATATTTCGCCGTCAATCCTGGCCACCGGCTCCGCCGTAACGCGGAGCAGATCGTTTCCCAGGGTAAGTATCTCCATGATTTTATAGTAATAAAAAAGGCC
>JAIROE010000060.1 GCA_031257715.1 Treponema sp.
ATCCGATTCATATTGGCATGGTTCTGTGCTTGAATCTTGCAATAGGACTGCTTACCCCGCCTGTAGGCTCTGCGCTGTATACAACCGCGATGGCAACGGGCGTCTCTCCAAACAAGATGGTTAGAACCATTTGGCCGTGGTGCGGCGTTCTTGCAATTGTTCTCTTTTTTATAACATATGTGCCGCAGAGTTTTATGTGGCTTGTTAAATTAGTCGGGTAGGGGGAGACCGGGAAGAGAAATAAAAAGTTCCCGTATTTTTGCCCCAGGCGGAGTTTTCGCACCGCGAAAACTCCAAAGCCAGAATCCGCCACGGAGGGCGGATTCTGGCTACCCTTGTGCTTTCTTTCCTTTCTCTGTATCATAAATCATAAAACACACAGTGAGGCGTTCCATGATTGTCGTACTATCAAAAGATGCAAGTCCCCGTGAAAAGGACCTCGTAAAAATCTACCTCAGCGACCGGGGCTTCAGCGTCCGGGACCAGCATTTCGGGGACGATGATCTTATCGGTACTTCCGGCAAGGGCGCCGTTGACCTGCGGGAACTGACCCTGCTGCCCGGCGTTGAACGGGTTGCCGCCACGTCCAAGCCTTATGAACTTGCCTCCCGGGAAACCAAAAACGAAGATACCATTGTTACCGTGGGCGCTTCGGCGTCCTTCCCCGGCGTCAAGATAGGCGGTTCCCGCATTACCATCATCGCGGGACCCTGCGCGGTTGAAAGTAGGGAGCAGATTATCGAAACCGCGGCCATGGTCAGGGAATCGGGCGCGGTACTGCTCCGGGGCGGGGCCTATAAACCACGGACCAGTCCCTATGCCTTCCAGGGCCTGGGCTTTAAGGGGCTTGAGTACATGAAGGAAGCGGGGGAAAGCTGCGGCATGCCCATAGTAACCGAAGTTGTTTCGCCTGAGCTGGCCCTTCAGATGAAAGACCTGGTCGATATGTTTCAGATAGGGGCCAGGAATATGCAGAATTTTGAACTCTTAAAAAAAGTCGGTTCCCTGGGCATGCCCGTGCTCCTCAAACGGGGGCCGTCGGCCACCATAGAAGAATGGCTGCTTTCCGCGGAATACCTCCTTGCTTCGGGGACCGGCGACGTGGTGCTCTGCGAGCGGGGCATACGCACCTTTGAAACCTATACCCGAAACACCCTTGATATTTCCGCCATTCCGGTGGTAAAGGGGCTGTCCCATCTGCCGGTTCTTGTTGATCCGAGTCATGCGGTGGGAATACGGGCAAAGGTCAGTTCCGCCGCCCTCGCCGCCATAGCAGCCGGCGCCGACGGCCTCACCCTTGAAGTACATCCCCGTCCCGACGAGGCGCTGTCCGACGGACCCCAGTCCCTGTATCCCGAACAGTTTGAAAAGCTCATGCGCGATGTTGAAGCCCTTGCTCCGGTGGTGGGCAAAGAACTCCTCAGAACACCCCGTCCGGGAGGCGTCCGCCGTCCGCTAAGCGCAGGCGCAACCCCGCCTGATTCTTCCGCTCCGGTTTCGGAAAAAATCGCCTTTTCCGGAGAAAGCGGGGCCTACGCCGAACAGGCTCTGATGCGGGTCTTTGGCGAAGACAGCCCCCGGCTGCCCGTGGTTTCGTTCAGGGCTGTTTTTGATGCGGTGCTGGACGGTTCGGCTGCCTTCGGAGTAGTTCCCGTAGAAAACAGTCTTGCCGGTTCGGTACATGAAAACTACGACCTCTTTCTCCGTTATCCCGACATAGCCATTGTCGGCGAATTAAAGCTCCGTATAGTCCACTGTCTTATCGGGGACGCCAAGGCTGAAATCGAACAGATAAAAATAGTACGGAGTCATCCCCAGGGCTTTGCCCAATGCAGGGACTTTTTGGACAAATATCCTCACTGGCAGCTTGAGGCCTGCAACGATACGGCCACAGCGGTGGTTTCCATAGCCAGGGAGGGGGCCACCAAGGTGGCGGCCATAGCCGGAGAAGCCGCGGCCCTGATATACGGGCTAAAGGTAATCAAGGCAGGCATAGAAACCAATCCCTTAAATTATACCCGTTTCCTGGTTGTTTCCCGCAGACAGGGCAGCGAAGCCCCTGTTCCGGCAAGCCTTGGTTCGGGCAGGGCCAATAAAGCCTCGCTTTTCTTTTCCGTTTCCGACGAGCCGGGCAGCCTCTTTGCCTGCCTCAAAATACTCAGCGACCGGGGAATAAACCTTTCCAAGCTTGAATCCCGGCCCATACAGGGCAAACCCTGGGAATACCTTTTCTATGTTGACGTAAGCATCCCCGGTGATCCGGAGCTCTTTGACGCGGCGCTTGGAGAATTAAAAGCCAAGGCCAAGGATTTCCATTTTCTTGGCGCTTACCGGGCCTCGCTCTAAGGGGCCGAATGAAGCGGAACGGCGCTGCAGAAAAGTACGGCTGCCTGGCCCTGTTCTTTTTTCTCCTTTTCATTGTTGACCTCTGCGGCGTTTTTAACGGCAGCTTTCACGCTGCCCGCGGCAGGGCCGAACTCCTGTTCCCCCCTGATAACTATACGGCGTCGGAAACGCTTGTACCTGAGCTGCATTTTATATGGAAGGAGCCGGGCGGCCTTGTGCAAATCGCCCGCGACGGCGATTTTGCGGATATGGTCCTTGAAGCAAACTCCCCGGGGACTATGTACCGCGCGCCCGCTCTTTCGCCCGGGACCTACTACTGGCGCGTCCTTAGCGCCGCATCCGTCGCCCCCGCAACCGCCCCCGTCGCCACAACCGGCGAAGCAGTCCAGAAAACATACCGCCGCCTTTTCGTGGCCCCGCCGCCGCCCCCGCCTGAGCTTGAGCCGCCCAGGGCGGGTTTTACCGGCCTTGTTGATGATGAACTGGTAGCCGTCCTTGCTCCGGGAAAAGCCATGCGTTTTAGCTGGAATGACCGCGGGGCCGATTATTACCTGTTCAGACTGTATTCAGCGGAAACAGAAAACGCCGGCCTTAGGCTTCTTGAAAGCCGTAAAACCCATGACCGGCAGCTTGAACTTTCCCTGGACGGCCACGGCGAAGGAAACTACCTCTGGTCTGCGCAGCCGGTTGTGGCGGGCGGCAAAACCGCCGGAAGACAGCCCGGCCTGGCGTCGCCTGAGGGCTTTAGTTTAAGAAAAGCCCGTTCCGTTTCCCTTGACTATCCGCCTGTTGATTCTGAAATCCCCTGGCTGGACCTGCTCCGGGGCCGGGTCGAATTCAGATGGTCGTCAATGGACGATCCCGCGCAGACAC
>JAIROE010000115.1 GCA_031257715.1 Treponema sp.
GGCAAGATTCGGCATTTCCGGTATCATTTAGGGGCGGCGTTCGTGCGGGCGCCCTGGAGCGCATTGATGATCGTGATGAAATTCGGCGGAAGCTCCCTTGCGAATGCGGAGCGTATACGCCGCGCCGCGGATATTATACGGACTCAGCTTGAAAGGAAACCCGTAGTGGTGCTTTCCGCCATGGGCGACGCCACAGATTACCTCCTGGAAGCCGCGGGCGGGGCGCTGCGGCGCGGGACCGTTTCGGCCGCGCCTGTGGAGGAGCTTCACCGGAACGCCCTTAAGGAGCTTGGCCTTGACGCGGCGGGGAAGGAGGGCCCCCTCAAAGATGTTGATACCCTGCTGGAAGAAGTGAAAAACCTCCTTACGGGAATTTCTTTTATCAGGGAGCTTACCGCGCGCATGAAAGACTGGCTTGTGTCTTATGGGGAACGGCTTTCGGTGCGCATCATGGCGGCCTGGCTTGAATCGACAGGGGTGCGGGCCGCGGCCCTTGACGCATGGGACGCGGGCTTTGTGTCGGATTCGAATTTTTCCGCGGCGGAGGCGGACGGCGAAAGCCGGGAACTTATCCCCAGGGCGCTTGGGCCCTTCCTTGACGCGGGAACGGTTCCCGTGGTGACGGGGTTTATCGCCAAGGATAAAAACGGCGACATAACCACGTTGGGCCGGGGGGGCTCGGATCTCTCGGCGACCATCATAGGGGCCGCCTGCGGGGCGGAGGAGGTGCAGGTGTGGAAGGATGTTGACGGGATCCTCACCGCCGATCCGCGCGTTGTAAAGAATGCGCGGCCTGTGGAAACGGTTACCTACGACGAAGCGGCGGAGCTTGCCTACTTCGGCGCGCAGGTTCTCCATCCCCGCGCGATGCTGCCCTGCATGAAGACCGGAATCCCCGTGCTGGTAAAAAACTCCTTTAACCCGCTTGCGCCGGGGACGCGCGTTGTTCCGTCTCCCGGCGTAAAGCCGAGGCCGGTGCGGGCCATAACATCCCGGAAGAACGTGACGCTTGTCGATATTGTTTCGACGCGCATGCTGGGCCAGTACGGTTTTCTTGAAGGCGTTTTCAGCGCGTTCGCCCGCCGCCGCATCTCGGTGGACATGGTTGCCACAAGCGAGGTCTCCGTCTCCCTTACCCTGGACGCGGCGCATGATCTTGAGGAGCTGCGGGGCGAGCTTGAAAAGATAGCCAGCGTGGAGATCAAGACCGGCAAGGCCATCGTTACCATCGTGGGCGATGTCAGGCGCTCGTCGGAGATCCTCGCCCGTTCTTTCAGAACCTGCGAGATTCTGGGGACGCCGGTGCAGATGGTGTCGCAGGGGGCAAGCAAGGTGAACATCAGTTTTATCGTTGACGATACCGAAGCGGCGGACGTGGTGAACGCCCTTCACGGGGATTTTTTTGATTCCCTGCCTTCTGGAGAAAAAACATGAATATTGCAATCGTCGGTTATGGAAAGATGGGAAAGATCGTGGAAAAGGCCGCGGGGGAAAGGGGGCACAGGATCGCCCTGGTGATAGATCCGTTTGCCTCTGCGGAGGGGGCTTCCGGTGTTTCTTTTTATAAGACTGTGGCGGAGGCCGATCTTGCGGGGGCCGATGTCGCCGTTGAATTTTCCCGGCCGGACGCGGCGGCGGACAACATCAAGGCGCTGGCCGCGCGGGGCGTGCCTGTTGTTTCGGGGACGACCGGCTGGTACGGCAGGATGGACGAAGTGGCGGAGGCGGTGCGGGCGGCGGGGTCTTCGCTTTTGTGGGCGCCCAATTTCTCGCTGGGGGTAAATATCTTTTACCGTATCGCTTTTAACGCCGCGTCCCTCATCGATCCTTTTGATGAATATGACGCGGGCGGTTTTGAGGCCCATCACAACAAAAAGGCGGACAGCCCTTCGGGAACCGCGAAGACCCTGGCCGGGGGGATCATCAAAAGGATGAAACGGAAAACAACGCCTGTTTATGAAACGCTTGCAAGGCCCCCTTCTCCGGAGGAGTTTCATTTTCCCAGCCTCCGGCTCGGCGCCATGCCGGGAACTCATGCCGTGATATTCGATTCTCTTTCGGATACGATAGAGATACGCCATACGGCGCGGGGGCGCGAAGGCTTTGCGGCAGGGGCCCTTGCCGCGGCGCAGTGGCTTGTCAACTGTCCCGGCCCGGGAGAGGGCGCCGGAGAGGCGCGGCGGGGGATTTTTACCATGGATGATATACTTGATGGATTGGGAGTGGAATGACATGAAGAAAGAACTGCGGGGCGTTTTTACCGCGCTTGTTACGCCGATGAAGGAAAACGGGGAAGTCGATTACGACGGGTGGAGGCGTCTGGTCTCTTTTCAGATTGCCGAAGGGATAGACGGGCTTGTGCCTCTTGGCACTACGGGCGAAGCGCCCACGCTGGACGAGGAAGAAGAAGAGCGGCTCATCAAGATCGCCCTTGAAGAGAATGCCGGCCGCGTTCCGGTAATCATTGGGGCGGGCTCCAATTCCACGCGGCACATGGTGATGTACGTCAAACGGGCCAGGGATCTCGGCGCGGACGCCGTCCTTGTGGTGACGCCCTATTACAACAAGCCCAACGACGAAGGGCTCATCCGCCATTTTGAGGAAGCCGCCAATGTGGGCATTCCTGTTATCGTCTACAACATAGCTTCCCGCACGGGGCGCAACATTCCCGTGCCGCTCATGGAAAGAATTTCCCGCATCCCCGGCATTGCCGGAGTCAAGGAAGCGTCGGGCGACCTCAGCCAGATGGGGGATGTGATACGTGACATAAAGCTTCCCCTGAAGGCGCGGGGAAAAGATTTTGCCGTGCTTTCCGGGGACGATGCCTTCACGCTGCCCCTTGCTGCCCTTGGCGGTGACGGGGTCATCTCGGTAATTTCAAATCTTGTGCCCGCCAGAGTCGCCGCTTTAAGCAGGGCCGCGCTTTCGGGAAATTTTGAGGAGGCCCGCAGGCTTCATTATGAACTCCTGCCCCTTGTAAAGGCCGCCTTTATCGAGACCAATCCTGTTCCCATAAAGACCGCCATGGGCTGGGCCGGGCTTCCCGCCGGACCTGTGCGCCTTCCTTTGGGAAAAATCGCAAAAAGCACTGAAGCCCCTCTCATGGCGGCGCTTGAAGGGCTGGGGATAAAGATTAAAATGGACGGCGGTTTACGGCCGGGGAGGGAGAAATGACAAAGATTCCCGTCGGCGTTTTGGGCGCTACCGGCATGGTGGGCCAGCATTACCTTCGTCTGCTTGGGGATCACCCGTGGTTTGAGGTGCGCTATGTCGCCGCTTCGCCGGGAAGCGCCGGGAAAAAATACCGCGAGGCCGTCGCCGGCCGCTGGCATCTTGCCGGGGAGCCCGCCCGGCATGTCTGGCTGCTTCAGGTGGAAGACGCGGGGGATGTCTCGAAAGCCGCCGCCGCCCGGAAGAGGGGGGACTGTTCTTTTGTGTTTTCCGCGATTGAAACGGGAAAGGCCGAGACGGGAGCCCTGGAAGAGGCGTACGCGGCCGAAGGAATTCCGGTGATCTCCAACGCCTCGGCCCACCGCTGGACGGCCGACGTGCCGGTCCTCATAGGCGAGGTGAATCCCGATCATGCGGACATCATTCCGCTGCAGCGGAAGAGGCGCGGCTGGGAACGGGGCTTCATTGTGGTAAAGCCC
>JAIROE010000120.1 GCA_031257715.1 Treponema sp.
ATGATACGCCCAGAATGGAAAGCCCCTCCATGACGGCCCCGCATACGGCTTCAAACGAAAAAGGGACAAGCAGGGGAGGAAGGATAACGCTGTAGGTAACTTCAGCCTGATGAAAAACCGCCCCGCCGCCTGAAGAGCGGCGCACAACGTCAACGCCCCTCCTCACGCATGCTTCGCGGTTAACCACTTCGGCGATCTTCTGAAAATAACCAATGGAAACGGCCGCGGGCTCCCAGCCGTAGAAACGGAGAACCGGAAGTCCGCCCCCGGCCACTCTTTCAAAAAGGGCCTCGTCAAGGCCCATGTTGTAAAACGCGTTCCCGAAGCGCGTGCGGATGAGCCTAATCTTCACCGGCATGATAACTCGTCCTGGCAAAGGGGGCGGAAGTGACGCGGGAAAATCCCCTGAGGCGCGCCTCTTCCGCGTACTCCCTGAATGTATCGGGGGAAAGATATTCCGCAACGGGGATTTGCCTTTTTCCGGGCCGCAAATACTGGCCCATTACAAGTGAATCGACCCCCGCTTCCCGAAGCTCATCCATGGCGGCAAGCACTTCGTCCCGTTTTTCGCCGAGTCCCAAAAGCAGGCTCGATTTGGTCACAGGTATCCCCGCCTCTTTTGCTCCCCCAAGCGTTTCAAGGCTTCCGTCAAAAGAAGCCCTGCCGTCCCGTATATGCTGAAGGGAACGGACGGTTTCGACATTGTGGGCAAGCACATCGGGAAACGAGGCGGCCATGACGGCAAGTTCTTCCCGGCGGTAGTCGGGGACCAGGGTTTCCACCCTGATTTCAGGAACACGTTTCCTGAGCGCGGCTACCGCCGCGGCGTAACAGGACGCCCCCCTGTCGTCAAGATCGTCCCTGTCCACCGAGGTGAGCACGGCGTACCGGAGACGGAGTTCCGCCGCCGCGGCCGCGACCGCCGCGGCCTCATCCGCCCGGAGAGGTTCCCCTGTTTTTCCCGATGCGACAGCGCAGAAGCGGCAGGAACGGGTGCAGACGCTTCCCATCAACATGAAGGCCGCCGTCCCCAGCCCCCAACATTCGCCGCGGTTGGGACACTGCGCCTCATCGCAGACCGAATGAAGGCCAAAACGGGTCAGTGCAGCCTTGACTTTCGCGCCGGAAGCCCCCGCCGAAGCCGGCCTCCGTATCCAGGAAGGCTTTGCGCATTCCGGAACGTCAAAGGCGTTTATCTCCATACAGTATCATTCCTTTTGCGGCGTAAAACTTAAAACCAGAACTATGGGGAGGAGCAGAAGCTGATCGGTTAAATTGTCCTGATAAAAACCGGGAAGGATCTTAATCAGCACGGACACAATGAGCCCGATGAGACTGATGCGCCAGAGGAGCCTCAGCAGCCTTCCTGCAAGGCGGGCTCTCTTCTTCTTCCCGCCGAGGGCATAACCGATTCCCAGCGGCAGGGCCGCAAGCAGAAGGGGATTGACAAAGAGGAGGTTGCTGTTATGAAAGGTGTAATCGTGGTTGGTAAAGAAGGTCATGAAAAAAAGAACCAGCCCCACCCCGCCGAAGAAAAGACCCAAAAGGCTTTGGCTGAAGCCGAGGAGGAGTTTTCCCGCCGCCGGGCGCTTTGCCTGTACAAGGAAAAAAAGCAGAAGGACAAGGGCCGCCGCCGTGCCTGCCGTCAGTTCCATGGGCCACTGCCGCCGGGGAACATCAAGAACGGCCGGCCTGTTTTTGGCCCGGTGAAGAATCTCCACATCCGAAACCAGCTTGCGTTCCGCCCCCGACGGATCGGTATAGTAAAATTCGTTTATTCTGTTTCCTACTTCCGAAGGAAGAAACATGTCGTCCCATACGGTAATGGGAACGTCGATATCCTGCCCCATGAGAAAATTAAGCAGCCAGTCCATGAAGGGTGAAAACCAGGTATGGCGGCGTACATGCTCGCGCAGGGTAAAACGGCCCGGCGCTTCTCCGTATTTTTCCCTGAACTGGCCGTCGACGGCCATATCGACAATGTCCCGGATTGGATGCGAACAGTTTTTTTTGAAATGATGGTACAAATAATCCCGGTTTTCCGGGAGCACGTTGTTTTCCGCAAAGCGCCGTATTTCTTCCCGTTTTTCCGGCGGAAGATCCAGCGTATAGACAATCACGTCACGGTTGGTGCGTATGTAACCGGCGATATTAAGCCAGGAAGGAGAAACGCCGCAGCTATAGAGCAGCCGCCCCAGCGCGAAATTGGTAAAGAAATTTTCGTTTTCAAAAGAGAAAAGCCCGTAATCATAAAAATCGCTTTCGCCTGTTTTTGTATCGTCTATGATAAGGGCGATATGCCCCCACCAGAAATAGAGTTCGTCCCCCGGCCCCATGACGGCGATCCGTATGACAAGGTTATCGCCCGCGCGGCCGGGTCCGTCTTGAGCCGGAAGAAGGGCGGCGGCAAGAAGAAAGACACATACAAAGAAAACATTCCGCTTCAAGAAGCGCTCCTTCCGGTTCGCGGGGGACAAGGCGCGGTTATTCGAAAGTCTGGTTTAATACCGCGCGGCTTACCGCGCAAAGGCTCATTTTGCGTCATTACGCTCCGCCTTCACGGATAATCCCGGAAAGACAACGCCCGCCGCGAGAAGGACAGGAAAAACCGCCGAGGCAAGGATACCCGTTTTAAGCGTAGTCCTGCTCATCACCGCTCCGGCAAGGCCGGGACCGGCGGCGCATCCCACATCGCCTGAGAGCGCGAGCAGGGCGAACATGGCCGTTCCCCCCGACGGGAAAACCCTCGACGCAAGGCTGAAGGTTCCGGGCCACATGATCCCCACGGAAAGACCGCAGAGGGCGCATCCCGCGAGGGAAAGGAGGGGAAAGGGAGAAAACACCGTAACAAAATAACTTGCGAGGCAAAGACA
>JAIROE010000165.1 GCA_031257715.1 Treponema sp.
TATCCTGACTTATATGGCTTTCCGTTTTCTCCATACCGCAGATCTCCATCTGGGAAAAGTTTTTCACGAACATCCGCTCCTTGAGGATCAGCTTTTCATGCTGGATCAGCTTGTCGAAACACTTGCCTGCGCTTCCTACCGCGCCCTTGTTATTTCGGGCGATGTTTACGACCGCTCGATTCCCTCTCCCGGCGCGGTAAGTCTTTTCGGCGGTTTTTTGGGAAAACTCAAGGCCCGCCGTCCGGACCTTGATGTGCTGATACTGCCGGGCAATCACGATTCGGCGTCCCGGCTTGGGTTTGGCAGGGAACTGTTCTCGGAACTTGGCATACACTTTGTCACTGATCCCGAAGGCGCGGACAGGCCCGTAATTGTGCGGGACAGCGGCAGTAATGCCGCCTGCGCTTTTTTCCTGCTCCCCTTTATGTACCCCGGCTGTTTAAGTTCCAGCCGGGACGGCTCTTTAAATTCCGGCCGGGAAGACGGTCCGCATGGGGAAAACACCGAAGGGGAGGAGGAGTCCCGCGGCGTGGAGGCGGGCGGGGACTTTCTCCGTTCCCAGGCCCGTCTCGCGGAAGAAGCGGCGTCCCGGCTTGAGAAAGCCAGACAGGAGGCGCTTGAGGCCGGGGCGGAACACACGGTTCTGGCCGCGCATCTTTTCGCCGCAGGCGGCCAGGAAAGCGATTCAGAGCGGGTCTTCCTGGGAAACGCCGAACGGGTGGACGCCGGCCTTTTCGCGCTTTTCGACTATGTCGCCCTGGGCCATCTGCACCGCTGTCAGAAGGCGGGCAGGAACTGCTGGTACTCCGGCAGTCCCCTTGCCTACTCTTTCGGCGAGGCGGAAACTTCCGAAAAGTGTTTCCTGTCCGTTGAGTTAAACGGCGGCAATGACGGTAACAGCGTTACCGTTACCCGGCTCCCGGTAAAACCCCTGCGCCGGATGAGGAGACTGCGGGGAAACTTCAGCCGGTTTTTCCGTGACGCCGGGGATCCCGTACTCAAAGAAGCGGAAGACGATTACCTTGAGATCATCCTTGACGATTCAAGTCTTGTGGAGAACCCCCTCCCCCTTCTCCGGCAGCGTTTCCCCCGGATCCTTTCGGTAAGGCAGGAAGAAGCCCTCGCCTGTCTGCGGGGGAATTTTCCCGCGCCGTCTTCCGTGTCAGGATCAGGAGAGGATCGCAGAAGTCCTGTCGAAGATTTCGAGGATTTTCTGGCCGATGTTTACGGCAATCCCGAAGCGTCCGGTCCGGAGGATCTTGCCCGGGAAAACCGCGAAAAAACCGGTCTCTTCCGGGAACTCCTCGCGGAACTGGAGCAGACCCGCCATGAAACCTGAACGGCTTACCCTGCGGAATTTTGGTCCTTTCGCGGGAAAAGAAGTTATCGACTTTAACGCGCTGGACGATATTTTTCTTATTACCGGCAGGACCGGTTCGGGGAAAACCACTGTCTTCGACGCGCTCTGTTTCGCCCTCTACGGAAAAGTTCCCGGAAGCAGGGGAGACCACCTGACCAGACTTAAAAGCGATTATACTCAGGCGGGCGATGAATGTTCGGTCTCCCTGGAATTTCTGGCCGGGGAAAAACACTACCGGGTTGATCGCTCCCCAAAACAGGAAAGGCAGAAACAGCGGGGAAGCGGCATCCACCTGTCCGAAGAATCCGCCGCGCTCTACGAGCTGCGTCAGGGTAGTATCATCCCGCTTAACACAAAAAAATCCGAAGCCGATGAAAAGATACGCTCCATAATCGGCCTTGAGGCGGATGAATTCTTTAAAATAGTGCTGCTTCCCCAGGGGGAATTTGCCGAGTTCCTGAGGCAGAATACCGCCAAACGCCGCGAAGTGCTGGGAAAAATATTTCCCATCGGGATGGCCGATCAGATAAAGCAGCTTGCGGCGGAAAAAGTAAAGCAGGCAAACGCGGAAACCGAAGAGGTGAGGCGGTCCCTTGAGGAGATTACCAAACGTGTTTCGTTTGACAATGCGGATGAATTGAAGCGTCAGGTGGAGGCGGCGCTGAATGACGCCCGGGCCCGGGTCCGCTCCTTAACGGAAAGGGCCGAAAAATTCAAGGCGGCGCTTGCCGCGCGGCAGAATGAGACGGCCGTACACGAACGGCTTTTGGCTGTGGAACAGGAGGCCGCGCTGAATGAGGAAAACGCGGCGGCAATCGCGGAGAAGGAGAAGCGCCGCGGGCTTTGCGGAAAAGCCCGGCCGCTGGAGCTGCTTTTGAACGATGAGGCCGGGAAAAAAGCGGCCCTTCTTGAAAGCGATGCCGCGCTTGCGGAGGCGGCGCGGGAACAGGAAGACGCGGAGCGGGCGCATGAGGCCGCGGAAAACAGGGCGCGGGAAATTCCGGCGCTTGAGGCTGAGGCGCGGGAACTCAGGGAAAAGCGGCCCGCCGTGGCGGAAATGCTCGCGGAAGAAGAAAAACTTGCCCTGGCCGAAAAGGAAACAGAAATACTGCGCGTTAAAACAGAAACGCTTTCCCTCGAAATCGAAAAATTCGGAAAACAGCTTGCCGGGATTGAAGGTGAAATACAGGGGCTTGAAATCCGGGCCCAAAAAGCCGGTGAAATTGAGCTTCGTCTCGAAGGGGCGAGAAGCGTCATGGAACGCCTGCGGGACCTGAAAAAAACCGCCGCCGAGGGGGAACTTGCCGCCGCCGCTGAAAAGACGGCGGGAGAAGCGGCGGAAAAACTGCGCGCCGAATGCGATGAACTTTCCCGGCGCATACCGGTTCTGGAAGACGAGTTGGCGCGGATCAAACAGGAAAAGGAAGATCGCGAGCGGGGGGACATGGCGGCCCATCTTGCCCTGGGACTCAGGCCCGGGGAACCCTGCCCTGTCTGCGGTTCCCGGGAACACCCGCTTCCCGCGCCGGCGCCGGCTCCGCTTTTCGGCGCTGCCGAACGTATCGCTTCCCTGGAAGGCGCGGTACGCGACGGGCAAAACAGCCTTGCCGGGAAATCCGCCGAACAAAAAGGCCAGGAACAGGAGCAGCGCCGGGCGGCGGCAAAGATCCGGGAACTCCTCGCCGCCGCGGCGGAACTTAAACAGGAAATCGCCTCCGCCGCCGGGACGGAGTCCGGACAGGAGACCGTATCTCAGGAAAGCGGCGGCGCGCGCGCTAATACCGTGCCGGAATGGGATGGAACCGCGCTCCGCCTTTTTGCCGGGACGCGGGATATTCTGCCCTCGCTTGCGGAAACGGAAACTCTGTTAAAGGCGCAGGTACAATTGGTAAACGTTTTTCTCTCCGGGCAAAAAGCCGCGAGACAGGCGTCCGGCCTCCTCACGGAATTGCGGCGCGAACAGGATGCGTGGAGGAAGACTGGCGCGGAAAAGGAAAAAGAATTCGCCGTTCTTGACGAAAAACTGAAAAACCTTTACGCGGCCGCTTCCGAAACCAGGCGGAAACACGAGCGCGCCCTGGCGGAAGCGCGCCGTACTCTCGCGGAAGATCCGGGTAAAGGCGGCGAAACGCGGCGGACGGCGGCGGAAATTCTGGCGGCCATAGACCGCCGCCTTGCCGGAGCGGAGGAGGCCATAAGGCGGAACCGTGATGAGCGGGAAAAGGCCGGCCGCGATCTCGCGGCGGCGGCGGCGCGGAAAGAAAGCCTCGAAAGCCGCGGGGATGAGGCGCGGAAACAGTACCAGAGGGCGGCGGAAGCCCTGGAAACGGCGCTGGCGTCTTCTCCCTTCAGAGACGCGGAGGCCCTGCGCGCCGCGCTGATTGACGCCGCCTCCGAAGCCGCCCTGGAAGAGGAGATAAACCGCTGGAAAGAAGACAGGACGCGCCTTGCCTCACTTAAGACAGAATTACTGCGTTCTCTTGAATCGGTACAAACGGAATTGCGTGCCCTGGGTGATACTTTGGGTGACACCCAGGGCGGGCTGCCCGGGGAAGACATAATAAGGCGGGAATTGTCACAACTGGCGGCGGAACAGGAAACGGCAGAAGAGGAACGGGACCGGGCAAGCGGAAGAATCGCGGCCCTGGAACGTGACACACAATTACTGCGCGAAACAAGTGACCGGTACGAAGAACTGCGGACAAAGAGCCGGCGTTACGCCGCGTTGTCGGAAGACCTGCGGGGGAGCAATCCCAAAAAAAAGCCTTTTGACGCGTGGCTTTTGGGCCGTTATCTGGAGGAAGTTGCCGCCTTCGCCACCCGCCGGCTGGAACGGATGAGCGAGGGCCGCTACTCCCTGCTCCTCGACACCGGCGGCGAGAAGGGCCGCGCATGGACCGGGCTGGACCTTGCCGTCTTTGACGCCTACACCGGAAGACGCCGGCCCTGCGCCACCCTTTCCGGGGGTGAAAGTTTCATGGCCTCCATTAG
>JAIROE010000220.1 GCA_031257715.1 Treponema sp.
CGGAGGTACAGGGAAAGATCCTTTCCATGAGCCTCGGCTATTCCAACGACATTTTTGTGGGAATTCCCGAGGGAATCACGGTGACCGCCGAGCCCAACGGCAAGGTGACGGTGAGCGGCATCGATAAACAGAAGGTGGGAGAATTTGCCTCCCAAATTCGCAAGCTTCGGCTTCCCGAACCATACAAAGGCAAGGGGATCCGGTATGAAGATGAGCGTATCAGAAGGAAAGTCGGGAAGTCCGGGGTTAAATAGCCTGCTGTTTAACCGGAGCAGCCGTTTCGCGGTTGTTCCATAGCAAGGAACAGGATGTAGTTATGCTGAGAAAAATGGTTGAAAAGGACAGAAGACGCCTCAAGCGGAAGATTCATATCCGCAAGAGAATACGCGGCAGCGCGGAGCGCCCGAGGATGACCGTTACCCGGAGCAACCGGAGCCTTTCGATTCAAATCGTTGACGACACGAAAGGTCATACTCTGGCATCGGCCTCCACTCTGGAGAAAGATTTGCGGAACATCAAGGTAAATCTTGAAGGGGCGGGGCAGCTTGGGGAAATAATGGGAAAACGTCTTCTGGAAAAGAACATCAAATCGGTGATTTTTGACCGGAACGGTTATTTGTACCATGGCATTGTAAAGGCCATGGCCGACGGCGCCCGGAAGGCGGGGATAGAGTTTTAGGGGGCGGAATGGAACATTCACGGGAAAGAGGTGAGGGCCGGGGCGGCCGCGAAGGACGCGACAGAGGCGGCGTGGAAAAGGAATTTATCGAAAAGCTGGTAAAGCTTAACCGGACCGCCAAGGTAGTCAAGGGCGGCCGCCGTTTCTCTTTTTCCGCGCTTACGGTGATAGGGGACCGGAAAGGCAATGTGGGCTACGGGTTCGGCAAGGCCAACGACGTGTCCGAGGCTATACGCAAGAGCATAGACAAGGCGAAACGGAATATGATGAAGCTTCCGGTCAAGAACGGAACCATTCCCCATGAGATTACGGGAAACTTCAAGGCGTCGCGGGTGCTTCTTAAACCCGCTTGCTCGGGAACGGGGATCATCGCGGGCGGCCCGGTGCGGGCCATCATGGAAGCGGGCGGGGTAACCGACGTGCTTTCCAAGTCCATAGGCGCTTCCAGTCAGTACAATGTGGTGAAGGCAACCTTCGCCTGTATAAGCAGGATGTTTGACGCGCGGGTCATAGCAAAAAACCGGGGCAAGTCCCTGGCCGAGTTGTGGGGTTAGTATGGCGAAAATACGAATACGGCTGGTGAAGAGTACCATAGGCGCCCTTCCGAAACAGCGGGCGACAGTACGTTCCCTGGGACTGCGGAAAATAGGTTCCTGTACCGAGCAGGAGGCGAGTCCTGCCGTTCTGGGAATGATCAGGGCGGTATCCCACCTGGTTGCGGTGGAAGAAGTTCCGGCTTCCTAGCGCGGCCGGAAAGGAGTCAGCGAAATGCACGATTTTGACCTGCATGCCCCCGAAGGGGCAAATAAACGTAAACGTATTTTGGGTCGCGGCCAGGGTTCCGGCCGGGGTACAACCGCCGGCAAGGGGAACAAGGGCCAGAAGGCCCGGTCCGGGGGTAAAACCTATGTGGGGTTTGAAGGGGGGCAGATGCCCCTGTACCGGCGTCTTGCCCACAGGGGATTTTCCAATTACCCCTTTAAAAAGGAATATCAGATCGTCAATATTGGCGAGATAGACAAAAAATTCGACGAATCTGAAACGGTTGACACGGCTTCTCTTGTAAAGAAGGGACTGGTGAAAGGCGCTGGTCCCGTCAAGATTCTCGGTGTCGGGGAAATAACGAAGAAGCTTGCGTTCAATGTCAACGCGGTTTCTTCTTCGGCCAGAGAAAAAATAGAAAAAGCGGGAGGCGGCGTAACAATCCATGGCTAATCCCTTAATTGGCATCTGGAGAGTCAAAGAACTGAGGGAACGCGTCTTCTTTACCGCCCTCATGCTGGTGATATTCCGGATAGGCGCGGTGCTCCCCATTCCGGGGATCAATGTCCAGCAGCTTTCCGCCTATTCCTTTTCCCAGCAGAATTCAGGCAACCCCATCGTGGATTACCTGGACTTCTTTGCGGGCGGGGCCTTTTCCAACTTTTCGGTGTTCATGCTGGGGATCATGCCCTATATTTCCATGTCCATCATCATGCAGCTCCTCCTCATCGTGTTTCCCGGTCTGAAGAAGATTTCCCAGGAAGAGGGGGGGAGAAAAAAAATACAGGGCTATCAACGCGTGGGTACCGTCGCGGTCTGTCTTATACAGTCCTTCGCGGTGACGCAGTACGCCCAAAGCATTTCCCGGAGCGTTAACATTCTCAGCATAGGAATAGTGCCTTTTACCATCATCGCCATGCTGACGGTTACCACGGGGACCATGTTCCTTATGTGGATAGGCGAGCAGATCACCCGCCGGGGCATAGGGAACGGCATTTCCCTTTTGATCTTTGCCGGTATTGTGGCCCGGCTTCCCCAGGCGATCTGGGAACTTGGCGGCCGGGTGCGGAGCGGCGATCTTAACCTTGTGTTTGTGGTAGTGGTTTTTGTAATGTTTGTCGCCGTGGTTGCGCTGGTCGTCTTTGAGCAGCAAGGCCAGCGGAAGATACCGGTAAATTACGCCAAACGGGTTGTGGGCCGGCGTATGTATGGTGCCCAGAACACGTACATTCCCTTCAAAATCAACCCTTCGGGGGTCATTCCGGTTATTTTCGCTTCGTCCATTCTCACTTTCCCCCTGCAGATTGCCAGTACCATAGGGGGGAATGTGGCCTGGCTGGGGGCCGTTTCCCGTGTGTTGAGCCCGCAGAGGCCATTGTACAATGTACTTTACATCCTGCTTATCATATTTTTCGCCTATTTTTACACACAGGTAAGCCTTAATCCCATAGAAATAGCCAAGAACATCAGGGAAAACGGCGGCTCCATTCCGGGGATCAGAACCGAGCGGATAGAAGAATACCTTACGAGGATTCTCAATCGTATCGTGCTTCCCGGTTCCCTGTACCTGGCTTTTATCGCGGTCATTCCGACTTTCATACAATGGGCCTTCAAGTTTCCTTCGTCCATTTCCTACCTTATGGGGGGCACATCCCTTTTGATCCTTGTGGGCGTAGATCTTGATACCATGAGTCAGGTTGAAGGGCTTCTGAAGATGCACCACCATGAAGGGTTGACCAGAAAAGGAAAGCTGCGGGGGCGGAATTTGTAGACGTTTTGC
This sequence comes from Treponema sp., assembly GCA_031257715.1. The sequence goes on from JAIROE010000220.1 coordinate 3,222, forward strand.
GGACGTTTTGCGGATATGAAGAAAAAAGGATCGTTGACGAACGGGGTTAAATCCGTTTTAATGGAAATTCACCCCTTTTGAAGGGGAATGGCCCGGAGGCCTTTTGGAGGAGACAAGGATGAAAGTCCGAACCAGTGTCAAGCCAATTTGTGATAAATGCAAGGTGATAAAGCGGAACGGTATTATCCGCATTATCTGCCAGAATCCCAAGCATAAACAAAAGCAGGGGTAGGAGAATTTATGGCGCGTCTTTTGGGGGTTGACCTTCCGAATAAGCATGTGGATATCGCTCTGACCTATGTCTATGGAATAGGCCGGTCCAGCGCGGAGAATATCTGCGCCAGGGCGAAAATAGACCGCGGGCGGCTTATCAATGATCTGAGCCAGGAAGAACTCAATGAACTCAGGCAGATCATTGAGGCTGATTACAAGGTTGAAGGGCGCCTCCGCACCGAAATAGCCCTGAATATCAAGCGCCTTATGGATATAGGCTGTTACCGGGGCTTGCGGCATCGCAGGGGACTTCCCCTCCGGGGCCAGAGAACCAGAACGAACGCCCGTACCAGAAAGGGCAAGAAGAAGACCGTCGCGGGCAAGAAGAAATAGGAGGGGGAAAGCCGCGAGGCTTTTTCCAAATATATATCGGAGGAATGAGTGGCTGCCAGTACGAGGAAGAAAAAGGAAAAGAAATCGGTTTACGAAGGGAACGTGTATATTCAGGCGACCTTCAACAATACCATTGTGACCATTACGGACCTTATGGGGAACGCCGTTTCCTGGGCCAGTTCCGGGGAACTCGGCTTCCGCGGGGCGAAGAAGTCGACCCCTTTTGCGGCCCAGTCGGTTACCGAAACCGCCGCGCAGAAGGCCATGCAGTCGGGGCTCCGGGAGGTTCATGTGTATGTAAAGGGTCCGGGCATCGGGCGTGAATCGGCGATACGCCAACTCGGCGCTTTGGGCATCAAGGTGAAGTCCATTAACGATGTGACTCCTATTCCCCATAACGGCTGCAGGCCGCGGAAGACGCGGCGTATTTAAGGAAGGGATCGTATGGCAAGATATACCGGACCTGTCTGCCGCCTCTGCCGGACTGAACAAAAGAAGCTCATGTTGAAAGGGGATCGCTGTAAGAGTGATAAATGTCCCATCAACAGGAAGCGCCCGGCGCCGGGGAAGGATCCCAAAGCGCGGGCCGGCAAAAGGTCGGATTACGGCGTACAGCTTCGTGAAAAACAGAAGCTCAAGAGAATTTACGGCATGCAGGAAAAGCAGTTCAGTTTGTTCTTTGAACGGGCCCTCCGTATGCCCGGTATTACAGGCGAAAATCTTTTCGTTCTCCTTGAACGGCGGCTTGACAATGTGGTGTACCGGCTGCGTTTTGCCACAAGCCGAAGCCAGGCCAGGCAGATAGTGCTGCATGGTCATGTAACGGTAAACGGAAAGCGCGTCAATGTTCCCAGTTATCTTGTGAAGCCGGAAGATGAAATAGCGATTGGTGAGACCAGTAAAAACCTTCTGGTGGTTAAGGATTCCCTTAAAGAATTCGGCAAATCGGGGGTCATGCCCTGGCTTTCCCTTGATCCGGACGCCATGAAAGGAAAGTTTCTTGCTGCCCCGCGGCGGAGCGACATTACAGACCTCGCGGATGTCAAGGAACAGATGGTCGTCGAACTTTATTCTAAATAGGCTTTCTCAAGGAAAGTCCAAGGAGTCTAAATGGCCCGCAAGAACCTTCTTAAAGGATTTAAGCGCCCGAAAGGCATTACCTTTGAGCATGGCGAGCTGAAACAGAACTACGGCAAATTTACCGCCGCCCCCTTTGAACCGGGATTTGGTACCACCGTGGGTAATACCTTAAGGCGTGTTCTTCTTTCTTCAATTCAGGGTTACGCCATTACCGCGGTGAAGATAACATCCTGCGATGCCGACGGGACTGCGCACAGCGTTTCAAGTGAATTTGAAACCATCCCCAACATAATGGAAGATACCCTGGAGGTGATCAACAACCTCAAGCAGATCAGGCTCAAACTGTCCGGTGACGCGGAGCAGGACATACTCCTCTATGAATGGTCGGGCAAAAAGGAGATAAAGAGCGACGATTTTGGCAGGGTAGGGCAGGTTGAAATCCTCAGTTCCGGCCGGCATGTGATGACGCTGATGGACGACGCAAAGCTGGAGTTCGAAGTGCAGATAGATCTGGGACGGGGTTATGTTCCTTCCGAGGTGAATGAGCGTTATGTTGAAGTCATCGGAACTATTCCCCTGGATGCGATCTTCTCGCCGGTCAAAAAAGTGAAGTTTGCTGTGGAGCCCACCCGCGTGGGACAGCGCAGCGATTACGACAAACTTGTCCTTGAGATATGGACGGACGGCACGGTACGGCCCGACGACGCCCTTGCCGAGGCCGCAAAAATAGCCAAGGATCATTTTTCGGTGTTTATCAACTTTGATGAAAACAATCTGGGCGGCGAGGAGGATCTTGACGAGGATGATGAGCATATACGGCAGATCCTCAATACGCCGGTGGAAGAACTGGAACTTTCCGTCCGCTCTTCCAACTGCCTTAAAAACGCCAATATTAAAACGATAGGCGAACTGACCCGTAAAACCGAAGACGACATAGCAAAAACCAGAAACTTCGGGAAAAAATCCCTCCAGGAGATCAAGGAAAAGCTCAAGGAATGGAATTTGAGTCTCGGGATAACCGATATGAATGTGCTGAAAAATGCCGTCAGGATTACTCCCAAAAAGGAAATGGAAGATGAAGCATAGACGGGGCTTTAATCCCCTTGAACGGACCTCCGCCCATCGCAAAGCCCTGCACCGCAGCATGGTAACATCGTTGTTCCGGCATGGACGGATTAAGACTACCAGGGCCAAGGCTTTGGAGATACGGAGGAGTGCCGAAAAACTCATCACGCGGGCCAAGACCGATTCGGTCCATAACCGGCGTATCGTTTCGGGCCGTCTTTTTGACGAGGGGATAGTGGCGAAGCTTTTTACCGACATAGCGGTAAGGATGAAGGAACGGCCCGGCGGCTATACCCGCATCTTAAAGCTGGGGGAACGCTATGGAGACGCCGCGGAAGAAGTGCTTCTTGAATTGGTGGATTACAAGCCGGATACCGGGGACGAAAAGAAGAAGAGCAAAAAAACCGCGAAGGCGGCAGGTTAACAAGAGGAGAGGAAATGTCCAAAGCGCACAGAGGCAAGGGTATACGGGAATTGGCCGCGCGCGGCAGGGGGAAATGTCCTGTCTGTAAACGGCAAAATGTAAAAATCCTCTACGAACAGGAAGCGGGCGAAGTAAAGGTCAAGATTTGCAAAGTCTGCCGCGCCGCCGTCAAACACGGCAGGAAAAGCGTGATCGACACGGCCGTTGCGGGAAAGTCCGCGGTCAATGAATCCGAAAGCGTTGCGCTGCCGGAGGCTGAAAGTTCGTCCGTTCCGGATGATGCGGCCGCCGGTGCCATGAAGAATGTGGTTGCCGAATGAGATCATTCCGCTGTAAACAGGCGGGATGATTAATCTTTATTTTCCATGTTGTTTTTGGCAAAAGGATTTTCCGTGAGTATTTCGGAAGGGAATATTCTTTTCGCCAGGCCGGTAAAATAAGAAATGCTGATTTCATTTGCAGACCGGTGGCGCTTCGCAAGATCGTTTGAATACTCTGAAAGAGGATATACCCTGAAATTGATGAAGCCCTCTTCATAGTGGGTTACCACCGGGATGATCCCCGACTGATCGACGGCCGCAACGCCGTTTTCCTTTTTTATGCGAACATAGGCAAGGGCTCCAAGGAGTCTGGGACTCGGGATCTGGGCGGAAAGAAAATTTCCCAGTGAATAGAAGCAGAGCGTTTGACCGCCGGACCGCTCTATAATTTCGACAGGCTGAATGACATGGGGATGGTGGCCGAGGATGAGATCCGCGCCGTGTTCCGCAAGGAACCGGGCCGCTTTCTTTTGGGTACCGTTGGGCTCATGTTCGTATTCATTGCCCCAGTGCATGGACACGACAAGAAAATCGCAGAGGGGGCGCAAGGCGTTCATTTCTTCGGCCATGGTTTTTTCATCGGCAAGGGAGGCAAGCCACGGCTTGCCACGGGGAAGGGGAAGGCCGTTGGTCCCGTACGTGTAGGACAGGAAGCCTGTGCGTATGTTGTTCCGCTCGACAATGACAGGCCGCCGTCTTTCTTCTTCGGAACGGTGTATTCCCAGATACCTGATGCCGGGAACGGTATCCCAATAATCCATGGTCGCAAAGACCGCCATTTCCCCCTTGTCCATGACATGGTTATTTGCGTGATTGATGACGTCGAAGCCTGCCGCGGCGACGGCGGCCCCCAGTTCCCGCGGCGAATTGAAACGCGGGTATCCTGAAAAGCCGAATTCCGCACCGCCGAGCACTGTTTCCTGATTTATGAAGGCAAGATCCGCACCCTGAATGTAGGGCATAATTTCGGAATAATTGGCGGTAAAGTCGTAGCTTTTCCCCGGAGGAGGCGGACGTATCATCGGATCATGGTATAGATTGTCCCCGGCGGCGATAAGGGTAAGGTAATAAAGGGGATTTTCCTCCGGCCTCGCGCCGGCAGACTGCTCGCCGGCAGGCTGTATGCCGGCAAGCTGCCGATCGATGAAAGGGGGGGAAGGCTTCGGAGCAGTTGTGATGCGCGTTTGCAACGTGCATGAAAAAAAGAGAAAC
>JAIROE010000041.1 GCA_031257715.1 Treponema sp.
GCGGGCTGTCTTGCCCAGCGTTACGCCGGGGAACTGCGCGAAAGTCTTGCCGAAGCGGATGCTTTTTTCGGAAACGCCGATCTAAGCCGTATCGCGGAAGCCGCAGAGTCGGCGCTGGCGGGAGCGGGCGTTTTTCCCGCGCGTTCCGCCCCGGTACGGGCCTCTCCTTCGGGGTACGGCGGCGTTTTGAAGAATCCCGGCGACCGGCCGCTTTTGTCATTGCCCGGTTCGGCTTATGTCAAAATCGCCGAGGGCTGTGATAATCACTGCGCCTTTTGCGCTATCCCGGCAATACGGGGCTCCCTGCGTTCCCGCGCCATTCCGGAAATACTCGCCGAATGCCGGCGCCTTCTGGAACGGGGCGTAAAGGAACTGTGCCTCGTCGGGCAGGATCTGGGCTGTTATGGCCGGGACCTCCGGCGCAACGACGGTGACGGCGGCCGTAACAACGCCGATCTTCCCGCGCTGCTGGAGGCGCTCTCCGCTCTGGAAGGCCGCTTCTGGGTACGAACCCTCTACATACATCCCGACAATTTTCCCCTGCCCATCCTCGATATTTGCCGCCGGGACGGGCGCTTTCTTTCCTACTTCGACATCCCCTTTCAACATGGATCCGGCCGTATCCTTAAGGCCATGAACCGCCGGGGAAACGCCGGGGATTACATCGGCCTTATACGGCATATTCGGGAAACTCTGCCCGGCGCGGTTATCCGGACGACATTTCTTGTGGGCTTTCCCGGCGAAACCGGTGAGGATTTTCGTGAACTTCTGGAATTTCAGGAGAAAGCCGAACTCGACTGGGCCGGCGCCTTTATCTATTCGCGGGAAGAAGGAACAGCGGCCTATACGATGAAGGGAAGAGTCCCGAAAAAGACCGCCCGGGAACGGAAGAGGATCGTTGAGGAAAGACAGACCGTTATCAGCGAAAGGCGGATAGAAGCCTTTGTGGGCCGGGAAACAGATGTACTGGTAGAGGAACAAATTGACGGAGAGGAAGGTCTCTACCTGGGACGTCTTCCCTGTCAGGCCCCGGAAATTGACGGCGCCGCGGTGATCTCAAGCGGGCGGAACCTGCTTCCCGGTTCTCTCCTCCCTGCCCGCATCTTCGCCAGAGCAGGGCTGGATTTGGAGGCGGTAATTCTGCCCGAAACAACAGCATGAAAATATCAAGTTGAGTTTATATTGGGCGCATCCGGCGAAAACACCTTCGGTGTTCAGCGCCGGACCGGGCTATCCGGGGTTCCGCGTGCAGCGGCCCGCTCCATCCCCGGCCGTACCGGCCGGGGACGCTCCGCGCCCCTCCTATCCCTTGCGCACACGCACAAAGTGCGCCGCAACGCCCCTGGGCCTGGCGCCGGGTCTGTTTTCTCCGGTTCCCCCAATTCAGGTGCCTGCGGTGCGGTCCGTGTGCAGTGTCAGACCTCGTTCCCGTGCGGTAAATGCGCAGGGCCTCGGTTGTTTCAGGACGGATTCTTCCCCTGGGATGCTTTGGCTTGGGGCGGGGAAGCCGGGTGATGCGGGGATAAGCGGCGGTTTACCGCCGCTTATCCGGGTGTGGGGGCGATGGGATGGAGGGAAATGAGGGGAAAAACGGGGTTCCCTTCTTTTTTCACGTTAAAGGGTCTGACCCCGATGTTCGAAGCCTCCACCGTCTCCCAGCCCACCTCCTCCACACTCTCAGGCGGAGCCCCCTCCACAATCCGCGACCAGTACCTGTCCCCCCAGATATGCCCGATCCTCCCTTCCGCCCGGTTGTATCGCCGGGCGAAGGTCTGCTTCATCCACTTCATAATAGCGGGAAGCTCAAGCCCATCTTCCGGCCTGATATAGAACGTAAGCCAGTCATCCTCAAGACGGAAACCGCGAATCTCGAAGGCGAAACGAAGCCCCGTCTCCCGGAACACGCCGGTAAAAAGCGCCCTGGCCCCGTCCCGTCTGAACAAGGGCTCCCGGTTGTTGATGCGGGTACGAATTTCATACCACACGCCCTGTTTGAGTAATCGTAACTTTCTCATATAAATATAATGGGATTGACTCACCGTTTCGCTTTAATTGAACCGAAAAAAAAGGAAAAAAAGAGGGGAATAAGCCTCCACGAATAGCCCGGTCCGGCGCTCACACCGGATATGCCCAAAACCCAATATTCGGCCTAAAATTTTCACGGATTGGGATGAGTCATCTTTAACTATTGGCGGTGCCTTTGGCGGTGTCTTCTAATAAAGGAATCTACCCGGGAAAGCCTCATTGCCGGCGATAAAAAAGCGCACATCCTTTACAAAACCGAAATTCCGCCTGATTCCCCCGTACAAGGCGGACAAGCTTTTAAAGCTCTCCCCTCCCTCAACGGGAAAGGCCGCTGCTTCGGAAAGGTCGAGGTAAACCACCCCGTCCCGGAACAGGATGGACTCAAGGCGGGTGTCACGGGGAAACAGGGGCATCGCGTCCTGCAGGGCCGGTCCAAGCAGGGCTTCCGCGGTGTAAAACCTAAGTTTTTCTTCCCGATCCCGGGGCAGGGGAAGCATACGTTCCTCGACCAGTTCACCGCCGTTTTCGGTACTGTAAAAGACAAAGGTTGTCCGGGTAAGTCCGGACCGGCGGTAATCAAGAAAAGCGAGAAGGCACAGTAAAACGAGGCATATAAGGGCGCGGCAGGCGGCATTGCCGAAAAAACGGCCCGGGATGCTCAGTACGCCGCGGACGCCGGAATTTTTCCCCGGAAACGCGCTTATTGATTTGATCATTGGTTAAAGATGAATCCTCCGGAACTTTCAAAACTTGTTACAAAATCGGTGATTCCTTTATATATCGCTTCGGTCAGTTTTTTCAAGCTTTCCTCCGAGTTTAAAATTTCGGCGTCGGCGGGATTGGTGACAAAACCGAGTTCTACCAGTACCGAAGGCATACGGGCGTTACGGACTACGAACCACTCCTCGGCCTTGAGTCCCCGCGCCGGGAGGGATCGGCCCATGGCTTCACCTATACGCCGGTTAATGGCCTGGGCGATCATGATGCTTTCGTTGGTGAATTCCTCCTGGAGCATATCGTTTATGATGGGGATGATCTCGGCGCTGTCCCGGAATTTTTCCCTGTCGATAAGATCCCGGCGGTAATCCGGGCTGAGATACCAAACTTCGTAGCCCCGGGCATGTCTGTTCATTGAGGCGTTGGCGTGAATCGAAACGTAGAGAATGGCCTCGTTATCCTTGAGGGGGACCGAATTGGCCAGGAGAACCCGTTCCTCAAGGGTGGGATAGGTGTCCCGGTCCCTGGTGAGGAGGACCCGCTTGTCGGGATAGGCGGCGCTGAGACGGGAGTACAGGTACAGCGAGGATTTGAGTGTGATGTCCTTTTCCGATAGTTTCAGGGTTTTCCCGTTGATTGTGTGGGTTCCCTGAGCGCCGGGGTCTTTGCCGCCATGACCGGGGTCCACCACAATGGCGGCAATACGGTAGCGGAACTGCTCATTCAGGATCGAGTTGTCGAAGGCCCGTTTGAGGGCGGCTACGAAAGATTCGGGAAAGCGGAGGAGGCCGTTTTCCAGCCAGGGCGAGGAAAGGGTGAGGATCTCCCGTGAATCGAGGATCACGGGAAGCTGTTCGCCGGGATAGCCGGCGCTGAAGGCGGCGTGATGGCCGGAAAGGGAAATGTTTCCGGTTCTGAAGAAGGGGTCCCAGCGGAAAGCGGGGCCGGCCCCAAGATTATTCATGGCCTCATCCAGGGAGAGGCTCCGTTCTGCCAGGCCGGGGGAATGAAGCCCCTGCTGGAGGCCGTTACCGG
>JAIROE010000100.1 GCA_031257715.1 Treponema sp.
ATCGACACCCATATTCACGGAACAGGCGGCTGCGGCACCGACGACGGTTCGGCCGAATCGGTCATCGAGATGTCACGCATCCTGACCCAATACGGTGTTACCGCCTTTAATCCCACGCTCTATCCTTCGGAGGCATCCGTGATGCTGAGGGCGGTAGCCAACATCGCCTCCGCCATGGGAAAGGAAACGGGGGCAAGGATCATGGGACTTCATCTGGAAGGGCCGTTTCTTTCACCCTGCAGGCTTGGGGTTCAGAAGCCTGAAACCCTGCATCCTGTAGATTTGGATCTCATGGAAAAACTGTGGAACGCCGCACAGGGACATATTGTCAATATGACCGTCGCTCCGGAGATCAAGGGCATGCATGAGCTTGCCCTGTACTGCATCAAGAAAGGCATAATCCTCCAGGCAGGACACACGGACGCCAAATACGAAAACATGCTTGAAGGCATGCAGGCCGGCATACTCCATTCGACGCATCTGTTTAATGCAATGAGCAAACTGGATCACCGCAATCTCAACGCCGTCGGGGCCATTCTTGTTCATCCTGAAATGTCCTGCGAAATCATCGCGGACGGCTATCATGTGCATCCCGACCTCTTCAAGCTTCTTCAGAGGGACAAGCCCATCGACAAAATAGTGCTTGTCACCGACGGGCTGCGGCCCACGGAGCAGGCGGAAGGCCCCTTTTACGCCAACGGTGAAGAGGTTGTTTTCCATGACGGTCTTTTTCACCGGAAGAGTGATGATGTCATCGCCGGCTCGGCCCTGACCATGATACGCGGCATAAAAAACCTTATCGGCTTCGGTTTCAGTCCCGAAGACGCGGTAAAGACCGCGTCCTTTAATCCGGCCCAGGTAATGCGCTATAATAACCAGGGGGCCATCGTCCCCGGCCGCTTCGCGGATCTTGCCGTATTCGACCGGAACTTTACCGTCAAGCTTGTCATGACAGGCGGCCGTATAGCAAGGAATCTTTTTTAGGAGGAAACATGCGCCTTGTCATTCTCGATAATTATGAAGAAGTGAGCCGCTGGGCGGCCGGGCATATTGCCGGACGGATACGGGAATGCCGGCCATCCCCGGAAAAGCCTTTTGTACTGGGCCTTCCTACAGGCTCCACTCCGCTTGGCGCTTACCGTGAGCTGATACGGCTTTACAGCGAAGGAAAAATTTCTTTTGCAAACGTCGTTACCTTTAACATGGATGAATATTCGGGGCTTGGGGAAGATCACCCGCAAAGCTACCGGCGTTTCATGATGGACAACTTCTTCAATCATATTGACATTGACAAAAAGAATGTACACACGCTGGACGGCCTTGCCCCGGACAGCGATGCGGAATGCGGGGCCTACGAGCAGGCAATACGGGCGAAAGGCGGCATAGAGCTGTTTCTGGGCGGCATGGGCAGCGACGGGCATCTGGCTTTCAACGAACCGGGATCTTCGCTCATCTCGCGCACCAGGGTAAAGACACTTGCCGGGGAAACCCGCGCCGCCAATGCGCGCTTCTTCGGCGGCGACCCGGAGCGCGTTCCTGCCACCGCCCTTACCGTCGGGGTGGGCACCGTGATGGACGCCCGGGAAGTCCTTATCCTCGTGAACGGATACCAGAAGGCAAGAGCCCTCCGCGCGGTAGTGGAAGAAGGGATAAACCACATGTGGACGCTCTCCTGCCTCCAGATGCATCAATGCGCAATCATCGTCTGCGACAGGGAAGCTACCGACGAATTAAAAGTCCGCACGGTACGGTATTTCAGGGACGTTGAAAGCGGTCATAGCGTTATATGACAAAAAAAGGATCGGCCGCCCGGAATCCGGGAAAGAAACATCTTACCGGACTTTTGCTTTCATCATTATTGCTTTCCGCAATTCCTTCTTTCCTCGCCGCCAATGACGGAGAGGAAACCGGGGAATCTTCCTTCGCCGCGGCCCTTGCCGCCTATTCCGATCCTTCGCGCATCTGGGGAAACGGCGCGGAGCGCGTCATCGAGGAGGCCTACAGGCTCTGCTTCAGGACAAGGATCATAGGAGGCAGAGTGATGAACCTCCGCATGCCCTTTGCCCAAAACAACGAAAGGGACATACTGCTTGACGAAGGATGGGAATTCCTCCTGGGCGGCAAGGGAGACCCTGAATTTCTCTGGCCCGTTATTGAGGAAATCATTGATTCGGAAGAATTCAAGGCCTATACCGGGGCCCTTTCCGACGGCAGGGAAAAAGTGATCATATTCGACATTCCCGGACAAAGCTGGTCCTCAACGCGGGATCTTTTTGAGCTTGCCAGAATGAAGGCCGGTTCCTATCGCGGGCTTCCCCACAGGCCCTATGTGCTGGTCCCGGGCCGGGGGCCCGAAGAATCCGACGTGTACAATTACCTTTACTGTGTGGGTCTTGCCGGAATGGACTGTTCGGGTTTTGTCTGGCATGTTCTTTCAAGGGTAGCAAAAGAAGGAGCGATCGATCTGGGAAATGCGCTGCGCCGCGCTCTTGGCGTCAGACGCGGAGGAGATCCGTCATGGTACGCGGGAACCGCCTTCTTTGATTCGGGGAGTTCCCAGATTCTCCCCGTGCGGGACGAGATACGCAGCCTCAAGCCGGCGGACATCATCCTCTTCCGGGGTTATGACGGCGCAATCTCGCATTCGGCGATCATACAGTCGGTGGATATCAAGGCGGGCGTGATACGCTACCTCCAGTGTACCGACGAGGCGCCGCTTGCCGAACGCGGCGTCCACGAATCCTTTATCCATTTCGATCCCGCCCGGCCGGCCCTCAGCCTGCGGGATCCGGAACTCCGGTGGACCCAGAAACGGTACGCGCCATTCCCCGGCGAAAAGGCCAGTCCTTTTTCTGATGACGGCGAACGCTACCGGGCCTTTCCCGAACTGGGAGGCGGCCGTGTCGTGCGGCTGAAGGTCCTTGTCCCGGTGATCGAAAGGCTCTCCCGCCGCTAGATAGAGCTGTTCGACAACCTGCGGAAATCCGCCAAATCTGCCGTTTTTTAGCGGAAGTTGTTCAATAATTGAAGTTATTGAACAACTCTATTCTTGAAATGCATCCGGAGTTGATAGGGATAAAAAGGGGCTGACCGGGAACCTGGTTACTTCCCGGCCGGAGACCGTCTTTTGGCACAAAAAATCCGCGTGGCCTGTTAAAAATTCTTCACGCCGGAGCCGTTTGGCCTACTGCCGTATCCCCGTCTGCCTGATCTGGCTTTCGGCAAAACCGTCTATTGTTTTAACCAGGGAAAGCCAATAATTGGCCTCGTTTTCGGAAGTATAGGGGCCGACGCGCACCCGGTACCAGGTTTTGCCGTCCACGATACGGTTTTCGATGATCGAGGCGATGCCTTTGGAGGCCAGTGTTTCACGCGCTCCTTCGGCTCTGACTTTGGCGGAAAAGGCGCCGGTTTGCACCCAGTAGTCCCGGTACGCGGGGGCAGGGGGTTTTGCCGCAGCCGTTGCGGGCTTGGCCGGAGTGCGGACGGGGGCCTCCCGGGAGGCAGCGCGGACGCGGTTTCCCGGCGCGGGCGCGGCCGTCTCCGTCCTTGCCGGAACAGGCGTATCGGGAACTGCCGCCGTAACCGGTTTGGGAACATTGATAACCACTCTTGAGGGGGTTCTTTCGGCTCCGCTCGTCCCGGCGGTGTAGGAATCTTCCGTGTTTTCACCGTTGATGTAGAAATGATTCTCCTGTATCGCCGTCGCCTGGGGCGGGGTTTGAAGCCCCTGTATGCCGTCGGCGTTCCGTACCATGTCCACCGCATCCACCGACGCCGGCCGCACGCCTTCACCGGGTATCCCTGCGGCAGGACGGGAATCGGGCTCCGCCGTCCGGTAACTTTCGGGCAGTCCCGGCGAAATGGGACGAACCGCCGCGACGCCGGTTCCGGAAGTCCTGGGCGCGACCATCAAAATGGCGGCGCTGATGGCAATGGTCAGAAATACACCGACAGAAACCGCAACCAGAATAATTTTTTTCTTTTCCATGATCTAACGCACCATCCCCTCTCCGGACAGAATTTCATCTATCCGGTTTTCCAATTTCTCCCTGAAAAACCGGGCGCACAAGGGACAATCCCGGTTTTCTACCCTGTATATATCGGCTTTTCCCGACAAATATTGAGATCTGAAATTTTTTTGGCTTTCAAAACGGCGCATGATAACGGACAGGGGAAGCCTGTCGCGTTTTTTCGCCCTGAGGATGCGGGCGAGGAGGGGCGCTTCGACCAGTATAATCCGGTCGAGCCTTTCAAAGGCGGAGGATT
>JAIROE010000242.1 GCA_031257715.1 Treponema sp.
TTTTTAATGGTTTTTATAAGATTGCGGTTGGTCAGGGTTATGCCGACAACCACGCTGGCTGCGGTCATTCCGGCGATTATCGCCAACACGATAAGAATGACCCTGGTACGAATTGATAGTAACATGACTGGCTCCTATTTATAAATATGTATCGTTCGATTAAACTGCCCGGACAGGTTGAAAAACCGTCTCGAACAGTTTCCCTCTTGTGTCAACTGCCGTCGATTCAAAAAAACGGCAGCGATTGTGACATTTGTTTCCTGACCACCTTTTTACCTCCGGTGTCCGGAAAATAGACTTTTTAGTATTCTCTGATAATACATACTAAAGATGCTTTATTGGACGAAATACACCCAAAAAAGAAAAAAATATTTTTTTGGTATTTTTGTATCTGATATTACCATATTGGACTTGTTCAATAACCCGGTTGGTTGTTTCACAAGTCTTGCAATTTCTCGCCCGTTGGGCTACGAAATTGCCGTTTTTCAGCGGTTGTTGTTTAAAAACTGAAGTTTTTAAACAACTCTATTATTTTTCATGGCCCTTCAAAAACAAAACCTGCTTTACGCCCTCCGAATGGAAACAGTAATGCACACCACAGGCCCGCGGATTTTTCAGCAGACGGAAAAGTAAATGCAAGAGTCCCCGCCCGGATCAGGCGGAAAGGCCTATTTTTTCCGGCGTGAATTGACGAAGCGGGAAAAGTCGTTGATGTTTTTGACGATGATACGGTCAGGGTACATTTCCATACGCCTCTGGGCAACAAAATGGCTCAGCGTTTCCCTTGTTTCCACTATGCTCATTCCCGCCCAGTGCGCAATGTCGTCCACGGTGGTCTTGAATTCCCGCGCCTCTGTGGTACGGTCAAGGTTGGCCTGGGTTTCATCCAGCATGAGGAACACATCGGCTATTTTGGCCTGCGGATCATCCAGGGTAAGGATCATGAAACGCCGCTTGGAATCGTAGATACGCTTGGCAAACATGCGCAGGAGCTTCAGGGCTATCTGCGGATTTCCCAGCATGAGGATCTCAAAATTCTGGGAATTGAATTCCAGCACTTTGACCACGTCAAGGGCAATGGCGGTGGCCGAACGCGGGGAATTTTCCAGTATGGCCATTTCGCCGAACATCTCCGAAGGCTGCAGTATGTCCACGGTCTTTTCTATATCGCCGATGATTTTGACCAGTTCCACCCTGCCGGACTGAATGAGGTAAAAGGTATCCCCCGGCTCAAATTCGGAGAAGATCATCTCACCGGACTGAAAAGTCCGGGCGAAGCGGCCAAACGCCGCAAGGTCCATCGCCACCTATGCCTCCAGGGCCTTAAGGGCCCGTTTTGCTTTAATGGTTGTGCCGTCGTCCTCGTCGGTGGACATGGAAAGGATCTTCCTGTAAAAGGCCACCGCTTGATCCTTGCGGCCGTTCTTCTCGTAAGACTGGCCTATGAAGAAGATGGCATCGCGGAGATCGGGGTGCCGGGGATATCTGGTAAGCATCACCGTGTAATACTTGATGCAATCGTCGTATTTATTGAGGAGGAAAAAACACCGGCCTATCTCGTAGGAACTCTTGGCCACATATTCGGGATCTTCATTGGCGTCAACAATTTTTTTGAAGGCCATATACGCCTGCTGGTATTTTGCCTGCGAGATAAGGCTTACCGCGTTGTAATAGGCCCTGGCGGTATCGGTAAGTTCGCCCTGGGGCGGCGAAGGGGCGCTGCCGTCCATCTCAAAAGACACATCTTCCGCGGCCTGCGAAACGGCGACCGGACGAGATGCGGCAATGGGAGAAGGGCCCTTGCCGTTGCCGTAACGGGCCAGGGATGTTTCCGCCACTTCCAGGTACTTCGCGGCCTGAATCGCGTTCTTCCCCGACGGATAATAGGTAAGGTAACGGCTGAACACATATTTCGCCTGGGTAAAGTGCTTGTTCTTAAGGTAATACTCGCCCACATTGAAAAGTCCAGCCTCGGGGTTCACTTCTTCCTTTTCCATGAGGCTGGAAACCTGCCGGTGTATGCGCCGCATCTGATTGGAGAAAACTTTGAGCATCTTCATGATAATACGGGTGTTGGCCATGGCCAGGGCCTCAAATTCGGGAACCGTAAAAGCCATAACGGCGGTATCCGCGATGGCTATGGCGTTTTCCTCCCGGGGATAGCGCCCCAAGGCGGATTTGACACCGAAAAATTCGCCGGGCTGAACCAGATCGTGCACATCCTGCCCCGTCTCAATATCCTGATACACCAGATTCACCGCGCCTTTCTGGAGGATAAAGACCTTGTCCGCGGCGTCTCCCTGGAAGTAGATGAGTGAACCTGAACGGTATTGAAGCGGCTTGTGCATGATTCCTACGGATCCGGTTCAAAGGGTAAAAAATCAAGAACTTTCTTAAACCCGATTTTCCTCCGGGCTTCCCTGTAGAGCCCCGCAGGATCCCCTTTTATAAACATGGGCCGCCCCGCCACAATGATTTCGGTATACCCCTTGGGAAGCTTCCCTCCGAATATATCAAGGAAGCGCATTTCCCCGTATATGGGCGTTCCGGCCAGAACAAGGAGCTCTATGTCCTCCATGGAAGCCTGCACCAGATTTTCGTGGGGATCATCAATACGGCCCTTGAGGACGATGATGTCCCCCAGCCTGCCTTCTTCCAGAGCGCCAATCCTGTCATGCATCCTGAAGGCGCGCGCCGCGTTTGCGGTTACCATGTTGAACAGTATTTCGGCGGAAAGATCCTCGCCGTACATCTTCCGGTACAGTTCCCTGTCGTACTTTATTTCGGCGAGCAAGTTGGCGGAACCTGTAGCGGAAGAATCCGTCCCTATGGTAACGTTCACCCCGGCCTTGAGTAATTTGCGAACTTTGCAGGTTACGTTAAACATAAACATGTTGGAAAAACCGCACCATGAAACACTGGCCCCCGCCTTTGCCACTTTTTTGATGTCATCATCACTGAAACCTATACAGTGAACAAAGAGGCAGCAATCGTCCAAAATCCCCATGTTTTCAAGGTTTTCCACTGCGTGCATGGATTCTTCGTCAAAACCTTCGGCCAAATGGGTAATAAATGGCCAGCCCTTGTCAACCGCCCGTTTGTGTTCGACCTCTATGCCGTCCCCCCATTTGAGATCATAGGAACTGGCCTCATGGGCAAGTCCGTACTCGAGAATGGCCCGTATGGGCAATGTAGGCAGAATTTGTCCATTGAGTTTCTGGGGAAAATGGTCGTTAACGGTTGTTACGCCCGAAAAAAGACACTTGTAGCCCGAAATGGCGTACAGATCTTCCCGCGACAACCTGGATCGTTCCCTGAAAGTCTCCGACGCTTTGAGATCATTATCCCAGGGAAGCCAGGTAAGATAGAAAACTCCCGGCTTGGGACCGACGGCAGGCCGGTAATTGCCCTGCAAGTGATCGTGAGTGTTAATGAGGGAAGGATATACAACCGAATTCCCCCCCAAATCAATCTTTATTCCCGGCCCCGGAGGAACAATTTTTTCCCCCTTGATTCCCAAATCACCGGTCCGGGGTTTCTTGCCGGCTGTAACAAGCACCCCTCTTGATAAAGTAAAATCAGACATCCGGGAACCGTCCTTTTACCATATTCTCCATTCTATGACTGACAGCCGATTGCGTCAACAATCGCAGGCTGCTATCTTGTTATTATCGGCAAAATTCCTTTTTGTTAACCCCGCTTCGGTAAAATCTCCGAAAACTTTACCAAAAAACGCATACTTTCTTTATCATGTGGTACAATCACGGCACATGATTGATTTGCACACCCATTCCAGCGCCTCCGACGGGGAGCTCGGCCCCGCGGAACTGATACAAACGGCCGCCCTTCAGGGGCTGGGCGCACTGGCCCTGACGGATCATGATACCATTACAGGGCTTGAATATGCAAGAAACGAAGCGGCCATACGGGGAATTCGCTTTATTCCGGGAGTTGAAATGGAAATAACGGAAACCGACACCCGGCGCAACCCGCCCGGGGAATTTCATCTCCTGGGGCTGGGAATAGAAAGACCCGTTCCCGCGTTTCTGGCGGCCCTTGAAACCCTGTCCCGCCTCCGGGAGGAACGAAACCTTGAAATTCTTGACAGGATGCGGAAATCGGGCATAGAGGCGGATTACGGGGAACTCAAAGCCTTTTCGGGGGGCCATTCGGTGGGACGGCCCCATTTTGCCGCCCTCCTTGTAAACCGCCGTATCGTCAGGAACCATGAGCAGGCTTTTATCCGGTATCTGGGCAGGGGAAAGCCCTTTTATGTCCCCAAAGCCGGTCTGGAATTTGAAAATGCGGCGGCCCTGATCCGGGAATCGGGGGGTATTCCGATCCTTGCCCACCCCATGTCGCTGTACATCGCCTGGGGCAAGCTCCCCGATTTTATCAGGGACCTCAAGGAGCGGGGCCTTGCGGGCATTGAGGCCTGGCATCCTTCCGCAAATGTCCGTTCCTGCGGGCGCCTTGAGGCGCTGGGAAAATCCCTTGGACTCCGCATTACCGCGGGAAGCGATTTCCACGGGTCTGTCCGGCCCGACCGGAAACTGGGTCATACGGCGGGCGGCCGGAAAATAGACGACGCGGTACTTGAAGCGATACCGGAACTTTATCCGGTTCCGGCTCCCGCAGAATAGCAGTCATAGGGGTCCTCCCCGTAGCGGCGATGCTGTACCGCTTCAAGGACATGAACCGTATCAATAAGCTCCTTTCCGTCAAGATCCGCTATGGTGCGGGCTGTTCTGAGTACGCCGTGGCAGGCCCGGCCGGAAAAGCCCAAAGCCGCCGCCGCTTTCCTCAAGGCGGCGGCAGCCCTGTCCAGGAGCGGGCACAGGCGATCGATAAGCCCCGCGGGGATGCGGGCGTTGCGCCTGAATCCCTGTTTTTCAAGGCGTTCACGCTGAACCTCGACCGCCTTCCGCACCCTGACGGCTATTTCCGCGCTTGTTTCCCCGTCCCCGCCGCCGCATATCTCTTCCCCATTGGGGGGAAAAACGGGAACCCTGAGTTCTATCCTGTCAAGGAAGGCGGCGCTGAATTTCCGCCAGTACCGCCGTATTTCCTCGTAACTGCAAAGACAGGCCGCTCCGGCGGAACCGGCGGCGTTCCCGCCGGAAGCATCCGCGGCGGAAAGACCCAGCCGGCCGCAGGGACAGGAATTGGCCGCCAGAAGCAACTGAAATTCGGCGGGGAGCCGTACCGGACCGTCTGCCCGTGAAATGGTGATAACCTGATCCTCCAGCGGTTCCCGCAGGGCGTCAAGTACATTGGCGCGGAACAGGGGCGCCTCGTCAAGAAAGAGTACCCCGTAATGGGCAAGACTTATTTCGCCGGGACGTACCAGCTTTCCCCCTCCGAGTATCCCCTCGGCGGTGGCGGAATGGTGAGGAGCGCGGAAGGGCGGAAAGTTCATGAGGCCGCCGGAACAGGGGCCCGGATCTTCGCCCCTGCCGTACACGGTGCGGCCGGCAAGGCTGTACAGCCGGGTTACTTCCACCGCCTCCGCCGGCGTGAGAGGAGCCATAATCGAGGGCATGCTCCGGGCAAGCATGGTTTTTCCCGCTCCCGGCGGCCCAAACACAAAGAGATTGTGGCCTCCGGCGGCGGCTATTTCCATAGCGCGCCTGTACCTGGCCTGCCCGCGGACTGCGGAAAAATCCTCCGGGACAATCCGGACGGATCCCTCACCGCCTGCGGAGACGCCGCCGGAAACATCGTGAGCCGTACCGGACAGAACCGAGGGAAGTGATCCGGATTTTTCCCGCACGACAAGCATGTGGACCGCCTCGGCGAGACTGGCGACTGCGGCAATACGGGCGTCTGCCGCAAGAATGGCCGCCTCGCGGGCATTTCCGGCGGGAACGATAAAGTCCCGTATGCCTTCGCGGAGACCCGCCGCCACCGCGGCAAGCACGCCCCGGACAGGCCGTACCCGGCCCGAAAGTTCCAGTTCCCCCATCACCAGGAGATTGTCGGAAGAAGGGGCAAGCTCCGAGGAGATCACCGAAAGGGCAATGGGAAGGTCAAGGGAGGCGCCGTCTTTCCGCACGCCGGCCGGAGCCAGGTTGATGAGTATCCTGTGGGGTGGAAAAACATACCCTGAATTGCGGAAACCCGCCTGAACCCGCTCGCGGGCTTCCCGTACCGCTCCTTCCGCAAGGCCGGAAATGTCTATCCCCGGAATTCCCCGCCGTATATCCGCCTCAACGCGGATAATGATCCCATCCGCCCCAAAGGGCGCGTATGCCATTACAAACACATTTCACCCGTGATATACAGGGCGCGTCCGTGCACGGCGCTTCAATGAAACGGCATTTTTTCGGGGGTTTTTCAGGATTTTCACAAACCGGATTTTTGGTATATGCTTCATGCAGGGTCGGCCGGCGGACAGGACCACGATTCGAGACCGGTTCACGGAGGAAAAAATGGAAATCCCTGACGATTTGCCAAAACAAAATCCCGTTGTATTTCTGCACGGTTTCAGGGACAACTCGCTTTTTGACGTGGTGAAAGCGGTAAAGAAAGCCGCCGGAGAAGCGGGGATAGATCCCGAAACAATAGCCTTCGCATCTTCAACCGTTAACAACATGGAATGGAAGATACGAAAACTCATACGGGAAGTCACGAAGGAACACGTGATGATGCAAAGGAAGGAACGGAAAGCAAAAGAGGGAACCGGGGAGCGATGACAACCTGCCGCCGGTCCTGAGTCCCAGCCCGAAAACCGGAACCTTATACCGGCAATTTCCTCAACTCGGCCCCGAGTTTCGCGGCGGTCTTTTCCGCGGTTTTTACCCCGGCAAGTATCACCGGAAACGAGGCGTCAGATGAGGCGAGGTTGCGCCGAGCCGCATCGAATTCCCCGGCTGAAAGCGAGATGAGCCGTTCCAGCCGCCGTTTCCGCGCGCCGTCGTCTATTCCATAGAGAAAACGGAGGAAATCCGAAAATCCCTTTTCGGAAGGGGTGTGGGGACGGGTCTCCCTGGCATAACAGCCTATGATCGCTTTTACAAGATCGTCTTCGGTCGAATTTCCGGCCATGTCCGTACCGTTTTTTAATGCCGACACAAAGGCCTCCAGTGAGGCGGCGGGATTGGGATCGCGGTAGCTTGAAAGGGAAAAGACCCCCTCAAGGCTGTCGCTCTGGGCGAACGCGCCGTAGGCGCCGCCTTTCATGCGCACTTTCTCCCAAAGCGCGCCGGTGGAAAGTTCATGGGCAAGAACGAGTTCCGCGGCCTGAATCGGAGTATCCCAGAGAGAAGCGGGAAGGGACAGTGAGGCGAAACCCACCTGGAGGGACGGGGAAGCAAACACAAGGGGTATGTCCTTCCGCTTCTGCATATCCAGCTGCCCGAAAAAGAACTGTCCTTCAGCCGTATTGACGGAAGAAGGGCGCGGCGGGCCAAAACGGCCAAAATAACGGCCGGCAAAACCGGCGGCCTTTTCAAGCGCCTCCGCCTCTCCGGTAAGATTGACCATGAGGCCGGCCCCGCCCGCAATGGCGTCCCGTATGGAGACGAGCTTTCGTATGATCCCGGCCGTGTCCATTTCGGCCAGCATGTGGGCAAAATCAAGCTGATAAAGGCCGTTCCAGATTTCCTCCACCGCGCGGGCACGTGAAAAAAAACAGCCCGAACGGGAAGATGCGTATGTATGTCCCGAGAAAGCGAAACCCGCGTCAACTTCGTTCTTCATTTCTAGAACAAGATCCCGAACGCGGCGTTCGTCGGAAAAATCGGCTTCGGTGATGAGACGCAGGGCCAGATTCATCGAATCACCCGCTTTTTCATCAAGCGCCTTGAGCCTGAAGATGATCCAGTCACGGCCCAGGATGCCGGCGCCCAGGGCGGCGGGAACGGCGTAAGGCGTCCTTTCCGGGGCGGCGGAACCCGTGTGCAGCATGGAGTAAAAGCCGCCCGCATTCCTGGCGAGAAGGCTGGATACTTCGCCGTAATCCATCCCCGGAAGACCCATGGAAACAGCGGCGCGGGAAAAGAAAGAGAGCCAGGGATAATCCTCGGGGGGAAGTACGTCCACAGGAAAAGCAATGTCCGCATAAACAATGCCGTTGGTGAACAATTCGTGGACGGTGAGGGGAACGCCCCCCGCATCACGGAAGGTACGGGAGACGGCATCAATTTCCGGGGAAAGATCCCCGCGTGAAAGATGAGGAATGGCCGCCAGCGCTTCGGGGCTGTCCCCTTCGCCCTGTGCCTTTTCCAGCGCCGCGGCTTTCTCCCTGATGCGCCGCTTTTCGTCTTCATCAAAGGATTTTTCCCGTTCGGCAAGCAGGGCCGCGAGCCGGCTTTCCTCCTTTTCAAGATAATCCGCTTCAGGCTCTATGGACACCAGCGCCCGGTGCGGATTGTCAAGGAGGTATGTTTTGATGAGGGTTTCAAAATAGCGGCCGTCCGCGGCGAAGCGGCGCTTCATTTCTTCAAACGACGGAACGAAGAGCATGTTTTCCCAAGGCCTTGATCCATGCATCCAGCCCCGCAGTGAACGCCGCATCCAGACCAGGGAATAAGGGCCGCCTCCCCGCTTGATTTCACGAGATGAAAATTCCATCGAAAGAATGGCCGCCTCTATTTCTTCTTTGGGAATGCCCTCACGAACCAGCCTTTCAAGTTCGCCCAGAACAAGATCCCTGACTCCGGCGCGTATGTTTTCCCCGCCGGCACAGCCGCGAAGACCGATCACAAACAGGGTTTCCCGTATTTCGCTTTCAAATCCCGAAACGGGGGAAAGATCCTCCCCCAGTCCTGACTCAATCAGCGCGCGGACAAGGGGAGAACCGTCGTGACCAAGGAGTATTTCCGCAAGCGTTCTCAGGGCCAGAGTTTCGACGGCATTGGTCACATCGCCACAGAGCCATGAGAGGAAGATCGTCGCCTTTTCCTCAGCACCCGCAGGACAGGGAACACGAAAGTCACGGGGGGCTTTCCACCTTTCCGTTTTGGGGAAAGGCGGGTTTCCCCCTTTCCCTTCTTTTTTTTCATCCGGTGAAAATGATGAAAAGAAACGGCTGTCGATAAAGTCAAGCTGCTTTTCCGTGGGAATGTTTCCCGTGAGGAAGATACGGCAGTTTGACGGAGAATAACGGCTCCTGTGAAAGGCCCGAAGCCCTTCCCATGAGAGGCCGGGTATGGCCGCCGGATTTCCGCCCGACTCAAAGGCGTATGGGGTAGACGGAAGGATCGCCTTGACGGACCAGAGGCCCGCATAGGCGTCAAGCGACGAATAGGCGCCCTTCATCTCGTTGTAGACCACACCGGTTATGGAAAGGCCCGTTCCCGGCGCCGGGGAAGGTTCAGGCAGAATGAAACGCCAGCCTTCCTGCATGAAGGTAAATTCGGAAAGAAGCGGCCTGAAAACGGCGTCACCGTATACGTCCATGAGGTTAAAGTAATCATGTTCATTGACGGAACTCGCGGGATATACCGTCTTGTCGGGAAAAGTCCACGCATTAAGGAAAGTCTGAAGGCTCCCCTGCGCAAGCACAAGAAAGGCGTCCTTCAAGGGATAACGTTCGGAACCGCAGAGCACCGAATGTTCCAGAATATGGGCGACACCGGTATCGTCTTCCGGGGCGGTGGCAAAGGCAAAGGCAAAAAGGTTTTCCGGATCATCGTTATACACATGGAAAACTTCGGCCCCGGTTTTTTGATGACGGGCCCAGATCCCTTTTGCCTTCAATTCGGGGAGTTCCTGCACGTCAAGAATTTCAAAACCGCCTGAAAAAGAGCCCTTTTTCATACGGCCACATCCCCGGCATCCGGCGCAAAGATGCGCCCTTCCTCACAGGACTGCCTGAACC
>JAIROE010000244.1 GCA_031257715.1 Treponema sp.
TTGATAAGATATTCCACCGTCTCGTCCGGGGCAAGCTTTTCCCGGACCAGAACGGCGCCGGTTTCCTCATCCATCGCGGCGGGTATGCCGTCAGGCCCGGGAATGGCAGGCGGCCTCAAATTGAGCGGGAGGCGGTTGGAGAGAATCGCCGTACTTTCCGCCTCACGGGCTTCCCCGGCCGTCTTAAGGAGTTCAGGGTATATTTTCGCCTGAACGACAAAGGAACCGGGATCATGAAAATCCGCGTAATCGCGGAGATCTTCGATAAAGGAAAACGATTCCCCGCTTTCGACGGTTATTTCGCGGAAGAATACGCTGCCGCTTTGCGTTCTCCTTCGGACAAGATTCCCGGCCGGATCAAGGCTCCTGTTGCCCAGGGTCCTCACGTCGAAATCGACGGAAAAGGCCCGTTCGTCGGCCAGCCTGAAGCGGTAAGTTGACGGGCCGTTGTTGGTGACGGTTATCTGTATGTAGATGGATTCCGATTCAACATGGTAAACGCGCCGGTCGAAAAACCGTATGCTGAAAGCGATATTCTCCGCCCCTGTTTCCTCCGCATGGACGGGGAGAGCCAGAAAAAAACCGGCAAGGAAAGTTCCCAGAATACGGAACAGAAAAACCGGATTGCCGTTGTTTTGAAAGGGACCGCATCTCTTTTGTTTCACCGTGAAACTCCGTTATGATTGCCTTTAAAGACCAGTTTCTTATAGTATAGTAATCGGTATATTACGATGAATACCTTATCCTTTCCCGGGCTGCCCGGGAGAATCGCCTCCTCGCAGCCGGTTGCGGCCTGTATCTCCGCCTATAGGGAAGGGAAATTCCCCCTTGAAATTGAAGGAACCGAAGGCGTCCTCAGCGCCGCGCTCATTGCCGCCCTTGCCCGCGAAAAACCGGGAACGTTCCTTGTGGTAGTTCCCTCCGATTCCGATGCGGCGGATTTCGCCATGGATCTCTCTTCCATGGGCCTTGAGCCCCTGGTGTTTCCCTGGTGGGGCACGGTTCCCTACCGGGAGACGGCCCCCCTTTCCGCCGTTTTCGGGGAACGGGCGGGGATTTTAAGCGCGCTCGCCGCCGGGGAAAAACACGTCGTCATAGTTCCCATGCGGGCGTTTTTGAGCCCCCTTCCGCCCCCCGGCTACATACAAAAACTCCTCGTGCGCATAAGCCCCGGCGGCATCATCAACACCACCTCCCTGGCGGAGACCCTTGCCGGTTACGGCTATACCCGCGTGCCCCGCGTCCAGGTCCGTGGTGAATTTGCCCTGCGCGGGGAAGTGCTGGACATCCTCATGGGGGACGACACCGCCTGCCGCGTTCTTTTCGATTTTGACAGGGTTGAATCCATACGCGCTTTCGATCCCATGGATCAGGCCGGCAGGGAAAAACTTCCCGAACTCCGCATACGGCCGATGCGCGAAGTGCTCTGGACCGACGATCGCATAGAGACCCTGAGCGCCGTCCTTTCCCGCTCTCCCGAATTTTCCGAAAACGGCGGGACGGGAGGAAGGCTCATCCTTGAAGAACTCATGGAACGCCGCCACGCCGAAGGGGAGGAACTCTTTTACCCCCTTGCCTTTGAAAAACCCGCCGTCTTTACCGATTACCTTGGCGGGGACGGGACCGTTTTTTATCTGGACAGCGAACGGCTCTTCTTTGCGCGGGAAAGCCTTCAAAAGGAATACCACGGCCTTTACGCGCGGACCCGGACGGAAAGGGAAGTCCCCCTCCCCGAACGCATACTCCTTGATTTCCGGGATCTTTTCCCGCTGGTAAAACGGCGCGTCTCCTTCAGGACACTCAAAGGAGAAGCGGAGAAGGGAGCTTTCCGCTTTCATGTTCCCTGTGATCCGCCCCGGAGTTTCTTCGGCAACATTGACTACCTCAGGGAAGAATTCTCGGCCCTCTTTGCACGGGGCTATACCATTGTCGTAGCCGCCGAATCGCAGGCGCAGGCAGATCGAATCAGGACACTCTTCGCCGATACGGAAACCCTCCCCGGCGGCGCCCTCATTGTCACGGCCGCCCCCATTTCCTGTGGCTTCTCGCTGCCGGATCTCCGCCTCATGGTGATACAGGAGAACGAAATCTTCGGCAGGCGCAAGCGCGTCCCCCGTTCGTTCAAAACCGTGCGCAGTGAACCCATCGACACCTTTGTGGAACTCAACGCGGGCGACTATGTGGTCCACGTGAATTACGGCATAGGACTCTTCCGGGGCATAGAGCGGGTCAGGGCGCTCGGCCATGAACGCGATTACATCAAGCTTGAATACCTTGAGGGAGAAGTGGTCTTTGTCCCCATTGAGCAGGTAAACCTTGTTCAGCGCTACATCGGCAGCGAAGGTTCCCCGCCGCGCCTTGACAGAATGGGGTCCAAAAGCTGGGAAAGCCGCAAAGGCCGCGTTAAAAAATCCGTAGAAGATCTTGCGGAGAAACTCCTTGCGCTCTATTCAAAACGCAAAGAAACGCCGGGCTTCGCCTTTCCCCCCGATACCGAATGGCAAACCATGTACGAGGCAAGCTTCCCCTTTGAGGAGACCGGCGATCAGCTCCGCTGTGCCCGCGAGATAAAGGAAGACATGGAAAGCCCGCACCCCATGGACAGACTCGTGTGCGGGGACGTGGGCTACGGCAAGACCGAAGTCGCCCTGCGGGCCTGTTTCAAAGCCATCATGGCCGGAAAACAGGCGGCCTTCCTTGCCCCCACTACGATCCTCGCCGAACAGCACTTCGAAAACTTCAGCGAGCGCTTCTCCCGCTTCCCCGTGAAAGTAGCGATGCTCTCCCGTTTTGTAGAAGGAAAGCGCGCCCGTGAAATTCTGGAGCAGACAGGGAAAGGGAGCATCGATCTCCTTGTAGGGACGCACCGCATCATACAGAACGACGTCCGTTTCAGGGACCTGGGGCTCATCGTAATAGACGAAGAACAGCGTTTCGGCGTCCGGGACAAGGAACGGCTCAAGGAACTCAAAGTCAGCGTGGACTGCCTGTCCCTTTCGGCCACCCCCATACCGCGCACCCTGCACATGAGCCTGCTTAAAATACGCGACTTGAGCATACTTGCCACCGCCCCCATGAACCGCCGCCCCATAGAAACGGAAATAGGCGAATGGAACGGGGAACGTGTCGCCTGGGCAATACGGAGGGAAGCCGAACGGGGCGGGCAGGTCTTCTTCCTTCACAACCGGATCGAAAGCCTCGGGGAAACGCGGATGAAAATAGAACGCCTTGTAC
>JAIROE010000254.1 GCA_031257715.1 Treponema sp.
GGCCTTGTAAGGCGCTGGGACGAGATCCGTTACGGCGGCCGGGACCCCCGGCGGGATGAACTGCTTGCCATGGTTGGGGAAGCCATGTTTTTTACCGGGGCCCTTGAAAAGGCCGAACGCCAAAGACGGCGGAATCCGTCCGGCGGGAAGGCGGACGGCGGCGAAGGAGGGTCTTCGTGAGCCTGGCCCTGGAACAACCCGTCCTTTTTATTGCCGGAATCATTCTCATTCCATTGGGGATTTTTATTTTTCGCCGTTTCCGGAATCCCCTTTCTCTTGTTCTTCCGCTGGGGCCGCCGGGGGGCGTTCCTTTCAGGCCTCCCTTCGGTATCGAGGGACTCATGCGCGCGCTTCGTATCGCCGAATATGC
The DNA here is from genome assembly GCA_031257715.1 of Treponema sp. The sequence continues at coordinate 371 of JAIROE010000254.1, forward strand.
GGGTGTCTTTCTGCTTCTTCTTGCCGCTTCCGGTCCGCTTGTGAGGACAAGCGGGAAGGTCTGGCTTTCAAGGGGGGCCGATATTATCGCGGTGATGGACATCAGCCCCAGCATGGCGGCGCTGGACATGGAGGGACGGAGCCGTTTTGACGCCGCCAGGGATCTGATCCGTTCCTTTGCGGAAAAGCGGCCCTCCGACGCCATAGGGATTGCCGCGGCGGGAAACGACGCCGCCCTTCTGGTGCCCCCTACCACGGACAGGCGCGCCCTTTTTTCGCGGCTTGAAAGCCTGCGCATAGGGGAAATGGGCGACGGCACGGCCCTTGGCATGGGGCTTGCGGCGGCGGCTTTTCATCTGCGGAATTCCGCCGCTCCGCGCCGGGCGGTTATCCTTATCACGGACGGGGAAAACAACGCGGGGGCGGTTCATCCGGAAACCGCCGCGGCTATGCTGCCGGAACTGGGGATATCCCTGTGGGTCATAGGGATAGGCCGCGGCGGGGAAGTGCCCGTTGATTATGTGGATCCCCGCACGGGAATACGCCGGAGCGGGACCTTCTTTTCGCATTTTGATCCTGAAAGCCTTCTGGCCGTCAGCGGGGCGGGCGGAGGGACTTTCATACGCGCCCCTTCGGCGGAATCTTTTTCCGAAGCTTTTTCACTGGTTGATGAAAAAGAAATGCTGGTGCGCCGGCAGGGAACCGTGACGGGGACAAAATCGCTTCGGACGCCCTTTATTGCCGCCGCCTTTATGCTGATCCTCCTTGTGCGGTTTGTACGCACAGGCATTCTGGGGGGCCGCTGGTGAACACGGAAATACCGGGCGTCATGCGGGGGCTTTTTGCCCGTCCTCCCGTTCTTGCCGCGCTTGCCCTTCTTGTTCCCTTTGTTGTTGTGTGGATCTTCCGGGAATGGAGACTGCGCGCGGCGGATTCCCCTTCGGTTTCCTTCCGGTTTTTCCTTTCGGGCCTTTTCTTCTGGATCTTCGCCGCCTGTTCCATCATCGCGCTGGCCGGCCCCCGCTGGGGGATACGGTACACGGAAGATTATTTCCGCGGACTGGACGCGGTCCTGGCGGTGGATGTGTCCCGAAGCATGGAAGTAAGGGACGCGGACGGCGGTGCGGAGCGTATTTCCCGGCTTGAAAGCGGCGCCGCGGCGGCTTTGGCGGCTGTGGAAGCCTCCGGGGGCATCCGTTTTGGGGCGGCGCTGGGCCGGGGCGGCGGAATACTCGCCGTACCCCTCACCTGGGACGTGGAAGTGATACGCGCGTTTCTTGAAAGCCTTGCATTGCCGTCAATGTCGGGCAGGGGTACGAATCTGGAGGCTCTCATCGACGCCGCCTCGGGCGCGTTTGAAGACGGTTTTCCCAACAGGCGGATCATCGTACTCATCTCCGACGGCGAAGCCCTTGCGGGTTCCCTTTCCGGGGCGCTTGACAGGGCCGCCGCGCGGGACATCGGCGTCATTGCCCTTGCCGTTGGAACCGCCGGGGGGGGGGCCGTGCCCGGCCTCCAGGACGAAGGAGGCGCGGAAGTGTACAGCCGGCGGCGGGACGACGTGCTGCGTTATGCCGCCCTCCGCACCGGCGGAATTTTTGTGGATGGAAACCGCCGTGACGCGGCGGCCCTTCTTGCCGGACATCTTCTCTCGTATGCGCCCGGATCGGTTTCCGGGGGAATGCGCCGGGAAACAAGATCCCGCGAGGATCTTTTTGCCGTACTCGCCCTCGTCTTTCTGGGCGCTTCAAAGGCATGTGTCTTTTGCCGCCGTGCGGGAAATTTTTCGGTCTTCCTTGTTTCACTTTCACTTGTTTCCCTTTCGCTTCTTCCCTCATGTTCCCGAATTCCGGGCAGGCTCCTTGTCATGGAAGGGAACATGTACAGCCTTCGAGGAAGGTATGGCGAGGCCGAGGCCGCCTATGTCCGCGCCCTTGCCCATAAAGACGCCGTTCCCTACGCCGAATACGGTCTTGGGGCGATCTGTATCGCCCGTGACGAGGGAGACGCCGCGCTGGAGCATTTTGCCGCCGCCGCCGCCGCGCTTGAAGGGCTCCCCGAAAACCGGGAGCTTTCCTACCGGTTGAAGTACAACGGCGGGGTGGCGCTGTTCGGAAAGGGGGATTACGCCGCCGCGGCGGCGGCGTTCAGGGATGCGCTGCAGACTGACGGCAGCCGCGTAGCGGCAAAGCGCAACCTCGAATTGAGCCTTCTTTCCATACGGAGGAATGACGAAAAAAACATGCCCGCGAGGGGCCGGGGAACATCAGGACCGGAGATGACCGCGCTTTTTGATTATCTGCGCCGAAGGGAGAAAAACCAGTGGGAAAGCCGGGAATGGCCGGAAGAAGATCCTTCAACGCCCGATTATTGACCCTCATGTCCGCGGCCGTGTTCATGCTTGTCCCGTCTTTTACGAAGGCGGAGGAGTTAACGCTGATGACGGAATCCTTCCCCGAAACGCCCGGAAACGGATCTTTTTGGACTTTCGTCATTTTGGCCGATCATCCCAGGCCGGATGAGGTCACGGTGCGGACCGCGCCCCTGCCGCCCGGACTTTCTCCCGAAACCGTGCGTATCTCCATCCGCCATGTCCGTCCCGAAGGCGCGCGCGGCCCGGGGCGGCCCTGGACCGAGATAAGATACCGTTTCGCCGTGAACGGCCGGGGAAAGGTGACTCTTGGACCCTTTACGGTAAGCGCGGGCGGGAAAACCTCGGAAACGGCGGCGCTGATCCTTGATATTGCAGGTCCGGACGAAGAGAGGGAAAAGATTCTTGTCTGGGAAGGACCGGCAAGCCTTGCGATCGGAAAGGAAGCCCTTTTTATCCTCCGTTTTGCGCCGCATGTTTCAGCCGCCGGGACGGTAATTGACGGGGCGGCCCTTCTTGCCGGCCCCCTGCCGCGCGGCGCGATAGTGGAAAGATTCCTTCCCCGCGAGAGGGAACGGGCCGGCGGCGCACTCCTCTGTGTGCGGGTCATTCCCCTTGAAGGGCCGCTCTTTATTCTCCCCGAACGCCGCTATGCCGCCGGGGAAAAAGCGTTCATTGCCCCCGCCATCCGCATCCCCGTGAGGTAACTTTCGGCGCCCGGCGCGGTTTAACCAAAGGGGGCGGCATGAATTTTGGGGATATTTTTTCACAATGGGAAAGCCGGTACGGCGTGTATGACAAGGACGCGGAAGCGGAGGATGCGGACACGAAGATCGCTTCCGCCCTGCGGCGGAAGTATCTCCGCGCAAAGAGGCCCGACAGCATTATCGACATACACGGCATGACCCGCGACGAGGCGGCCCTGGCTCTTGAACATTTTTTTGAGAACGCCCGGCGCGAGCGGCACGAAAAGATCCTCGTCATACACGGAAAGGGGAACCATTCCGCCGGGGACGCGGTGCTGAAAATATTCACAAAGGATTTTATCGAACGCTGCCCTTTTGCCGGTGAAAGCGGTTACGCCGGCGCCGCAGGGGGAGGAAGCGGAGCGACATGGGTTTTGCTGAAACTTACCGTTCCCGGTAAATGATGCGTCCCCTGCTTAAATCATACGGAGAAAGGGCGATACGGACCCGGTCTCCCGGGACAATACGGATATAGTGTTTACGCATCTTGCCCGACAGATGGGCAAGGATAAGATGTCCATTCTGGTTGTCAAGCTCCACCCTGAACATGGTATTGGGGAGGGCTTCCCGGACTACTCCTTCAACTTCAATAGCTTCTTCTTTGGCCACACATACTCCTTGACACCAAAAATGGTAATGGGAAAGCTCTCCTTCTGTCAACACGCGCGCAGGGTTCCCGCCTTTACCTTTATTGGCATCACAATTCCCTTAAAAGCGGCGTGTTTGAAGAAAAAAATAACCGCGAAGGGCATTGTACAAAAACTTCTTCGACTTATGCATCTTCGCGGTTAAAACCTCTTCCTGAAATTGACAGTCTCCCGGAGTATGAACGTAACTGCGGAAGCCCTGCCGGAGAAGCGGTTGGGGTGGATCGCGGTCCGGACGCCGCAAAACTCCGGGATCATACCTCACATCTCCCATTCCAGACCCACATTCCCCGTTTTGGCCTCCATCGGAACCGTT
>JAIROE010000274.1 GCA_031257715.1 Treponema sp.
GCTTTCGAGGTGAACCCGGACAGCCCGCGTCCCGCCATTCACCTTTTGGGGCATTCCGGCGGGATGATCCCCACGGAAGAAGAAGTATTCGCGGAAGTCAGGCGCATTTTGAAAAAACAGGAGCCGGAAAAATGACGGAAAAACAGATACGGGGTTATCCCGAAACCATGAAGAAAATACCCACCAAATACTGCGGGGGCTGCGGCCACGGGGTTATATCCCGGATCGTCGCCGAGGTAATTCAGGAAATGGGGCTTCGGGAAAAAACCATTATCACCAACCCTGTCGGCTGCGCCATCTGGGTAGACCTCTACTTTGACTGCGATTCCGTGCAGCCCGCCCACGGACGCAGCCCCGCCGTTGCCACCGGCGTTAAGCGGATCCTGCCGGATCACCTGGTGATATGCTATCAGGGAGACGGGGACATGGCCGCCATAGGAACCGCCGAAATGATCCACGCGGCAAACCGGGGCGAAAAATTCACCACCATTTTTGTAAACAACGCGATCTACGGCATGACCGGCGGCCAAATGGCCCCCACAAGTCTGGTCGGCCAGAAGGCCGTTACCGCCCCAAAGGGCCGCGATCCCGGCGAGGCGGGCATGGGTTACCCGATCAAGGTGGCGGAACTCCTTGCCACGCTTGAGGGAACCCGCTATCTGGCCCGAGGCGCGGTAAACAACGCCGCCAACGCGCGCAAAACCAGGACCTATGTCAGGAAGGCCTTCGAAGCCCAGATGAGGGGGATTGGTTTCACCATGGTGGAAGTGCTTTCCCAATGTCCAACCAACTGGGGCATGGACCCCATTCCGGCGGTGGAATGGCTTGAGCAAAATATGATTCCCGCCTTTCCGCTGGGTGAAATAAAAAACACGCTGGATGATCCGGGGCTCAAGGTCACGCCAAAAGCCGCCGCCGGTTTTGCCGCGGCCGTTCCCGTACTGGAGGCGGTCAAATGACCGAAAAATCGATCTTTGCCGGTTTCGGCGGACAGGGGATCATCTCACTCGGCCAGATCTGGGTTTACTGCGCCATGAAAGAGGGAAAAAACGTTACATTTTTCCCGTATTACGGCGCCGAAAAACGGGGCGGAATTGCCCGTTCCTCGGTAGTGGTCTCCGACGGAGAAATCGCCAGCCCCATTGTCACCACACCGGACTCCGTCCTGGTAATGAACGCGGATTCGCTGCCGCTTTGCGAGGGTATCCTGAAAAAAGACGGGCTCATGCTCATCAACTCAAGCCTGGTCAGGGAAGCTCCAGAGCGGACCGACATTAAACCCGTCAAAATCGAAGCCCAGGCTATCGCGGAAAGGATAGGAAATGCGCGTATTGCCAATATGGTCGCCCTGGGAGCTTTGGCGCGTCTTACCGGGGCGCTTACCATCGGCGAAATCAAAGACATACTGGAGAATTTTTTTACCCCGGACAAACACAAATACATCCCCCTGAACGTGGAAGCGATCCGGGCGGGCTACGAAGCCGTATAACTGCCCCCGGAATGGGAAAAGGTGGCCGCCACGCTTGAGTGGCGAAGACACCCCTGCGTGTACTGGCCCGAATGATTTCACTATTTCTTGAATTGAATGAAAACGATACAGGAGGTTCTTATGTGGTTTGGAAACTGGTCGAATGCGGAAAACGCCGGCCGGGCCAATGCGGCAGTACGGAGCGTTGACAATTTCAACTGGACATTCATCGCGTTATTGGCGCTGGTGGTGTACGTATACGGGACAGAATTGAAAAACAAAAATTACCGGGGTATCGCGGCGGGACTTGCCCTGTACATGGTACACTGGTTCTACGAAATCATGAATGCCGTGATCGGTACAGTTTCCGGGTATGCCCTGTGGACCGTTTCTCCCGAAAGCACCAGTTTCATCATCCTCATCGGGGTAAGCTGGGAACTTTCCATGATGTTCTCCGTTGCCGGCCTCATCATGAGCAAACTGCTGCCGGAGGATCCCAAACAGAAAATTCTGGGGATCAATAACCGCTGGCTTTTCGCCGTTTTCAACGCCGCGTTTTTCAGCGCTGTGGAAATATTCCTGGCTTCCACCCCCGCTTTCATCTGGGTATACCCCTGGTGGGGGGCGCTGCCGGTGTTTATCACTACCTATATTCCTTTTTTCCTGGCTGCTTTCCTGATTCCCGACAGGAAACCGAAGACCCAAAGAATTTTTATCGGCGGCCTTGCGGCGGTGAACGTTATCCTGATGGCGGTCCTCGTTCCGCTGGGAATCGTCTAGAAATATGTACGGCTGTTATTCTGTTGACGCGGGGGTGACTGACACCCCCTGCGTTACCAAGTACGACCATAAGGTCTATATCGCTGTCCGCTGTCATTTTATCTCTGGCGCACGAGCCAAACAACACAATCTTATACGGATCGGCTGCTTTGAGATTTTCCACCAAATCAGAAACAAGCGCTTCGTTTTTCATTGTAAATTTCTCTCTGCGATCCTCGCCGTGTCAGCAATCCGCCCGCCCGCGCTTTTTGCTGACAAACAATCGCGCCGTCTGGCTTCCCTGTTGACGCAAGGGTGACTGACACCGATTCCAGTTTACCCTATACCCGCCGGCAATGCAACACGTAAGGGCCGGGTAGAACCAAAAACGGTGACCGCCACGATTACGTGGCGAAGACACCCCTGCGTTTGCCTAAATTGCTCCTCCGCTTGCCTCCACCCTGATTTTGAAGTACGATAAAAGACATGGAACCTGAAATTGTTTTCGCGCCTTCCGCGTTTAAACATCGTGTTACCGAAGCGGATATTCGGTATGCCTACAAGACCAGGGTCTTTGCGCGGAAACTGGAAGGTTACGACAACAAATACGGTTTCATTGGCTTCAACCGGGCGGGCAATCCGATTGAAGTGTTTTATAACCCCATCGGCGAAGATACGATAAAGGTTTTTCACGCGATGGGTATGCGAGCCGGAGTGCTTGAGCAACTCCAAAACTGAGGAGAAAACGATGCCCTATATCGATCTGAGCGATGAAGAATACGACGCCCTGGACGAAGAACTCTCTCATGCTATTCCTGAGTTTGGGCCGCCAGGAAGCGACTGGCTCGTCCAGCGGGAACTGCGCCAATTAGGGCTGGCCAAACGCTCTACGGACTATCTTTTGACCAGGGCTGCGGCGACCCATAAAAGCCCCGCACAAATTATTGACGAGATGGTGCTGGAAAGAATGGCTGCCGACGCAGGCTGAACGGAAAAATCCGGCATGAAAGGCGGATTTTTCCGACGGCAGGACGCCGCGCCATGGATGGCGCTGTATCCATGCTCTCCGCCACCGGCGGAGAGGTGGGGCTGTAAAAGAAGTACAATACCGGCTGTTTTTTGAGGGTATCGGCGGGCGGTTTTCTGTTTTTATGACCGTTTTTGCGGCCGCCTGTTTGTGCTTCCTGCCTGTCCGCTGTTTTACCCGGTTTGCTCCACGGTGCGGACAGAGGTATCCCCCATCAAGAGCGGAGCCGCTCCTGAGCCTTGGGTCAGGATGCTTTTTGTTTGAGCTTGAGCGGGTGCAGCGACGTGCCGCACCGGCCCTGTTGTATCTTATGATGTAATTTGTTCATATTA
>JAIROE010000301.1 GCA_031257715.1 Treponema sp.
CCCTCCCTTTTCCGGTTTATCATGCCTTTTTGATGATGTCTATGCCCTTAACTTGTTGACAGCGGGGAGTACGGGGTGTATGTCTTAATTGTCAGGCTGCTGCTGTTGACAGGGCTTGAACCGCCGGTGGAGCCGTTGCCCCGGTTGACGGCGGTTTGTATGTCTGTTCCGGCGATACTCGTAAGCTTCGTGAAGTTCGTGGTAAATTTCTTTTTTATTCCCGAAAGTCCGGCAAAAATGATTTTGCATTGAAGCGGGGGACCGCTTTGCGCCATATACAGGACATGAATCATATGACGTTGCCGGTCATCGTCCTCTGCCTTGCCGGATGCGGGCCGGGACCGGCGGAAATGCCCTGTATTCCCGAAACGCCGGAGTTTCCCCCGCACTGGAAGGAGATCCTCGGCGTTCCCCGATGGCGTCTTGAATGGATAAATCCGGGGGGGAGCAGGCAGATCCGTGAAATAGCGGACGGGGAAAGGATGGAGATTACCGTTATTCCCGAATGGCCCAGTCCGGTTCTGGCTTGGCCCCTTGTTCCCGGACGGGGTATCAGGGCGGGCGTGCTTAAGCCGGCGGGCGGGATATTTCCCTGGGATGCGGCGGGGAAAGCCCTGCGCCTTGGCTGGCAGGGCGGACTTGACGCCTTTTTTTACCGGGAACTGGCCACCGCCTTTGTACGGACGCACGGGGCCGGCAGGGCCGGTTCCGCCAACCGCCTGCCGCAGTATTTCGACTGGCCGCGTTTCCGGGAACTTTTTACCAGCGGCGTTCTTTCCGACGAAGCGGTGCGCGGCGACCCCTGGCTTGCCGACTGGACCGCCATTGCGGAGAAGACCGTTCAGTCGGGTTTTGACCGCAGGCGCATCAAGGCTTCCACAAGGACCGGCCTTTCCGTTCCCGTCGATCCCGGCCCCTGGGCGGGAACTTCCCCCTTCGCGCTTCCCCTCTTTTCAGATGAAGGACCCATCGTCTTTCCCGTGGGGCCCGATCCCGATACCTGGTATTCGGCCGGAGGGGCAATCCGGTGCAGCGAGGACGGGTGGATATTACTGGCGGAATAATATACCCTGTGACGGTATGAAAAAAAAGGGCGCCCGAACGGTGTGCGCGGCGCTGTTCATCGTTTTTGTACCGGGCATTTTCATTGGCGCCTGTACGCCTGGGGGAAAAGGTTCCGGTGAAACTTCCGCCGCGGGACCGTCGCCGCTTGTCCTGCTCAGGCCGGGGGAAAATCCCTTGTGGTTTGAACTTTCCCCGGATGGCCCCCGCAACATCTCCGCGCCGGAGGACGCGTCCCTCATTCCCTTTGTCCCTTGGACCGCGGCCCGTCATATACGGGACATGCTGCCCCTCCGTTCAGGCGGCCTTGCCATGGCGGTAAACCGGGGCGGGTTTTTGTGGACCGGGAAATGGGCGGAAGCGGCCGGGGGAGAGACCGGCCTTTACTACCGCAGCGTCCCGTACTGGGGGGAATATACCGTGGTTTCCTTTTTTCTCCTTGACGGGCAGCCCTCGGTTCTTCTTTCCCGCGACGATTTTTTTTCGGAACCTTCCGTCCCCGTTCCCCGTTCCCGGGTCTGGTCGGCAGATGTCCGTTCGGGAAAACTCCTGGAAAGAGGGGCCGCATTTGCGGATTTTCCCCCGGAGGGCGGATGGGACATTGACGCCCTGCGTCCGGGGGGCGGCGGCTGGTATTACCGCGCGGCGCTGAAAGATCCCCAAAGGCCCCAATACCATTATTTCCGCACCGGGGCGCTTTTTGAAAAAGGGGAGGAGATCCCTGTCGCCCGTTTCCGGGGCGCCCTGGAGGCGCTGCCTCTGAATGAGGCGCCGTCTTCCCTCGCACCCCTGCTGCGGGCCGCGGCGCTCCGTATCGGGGAGACGGCGCACGCCTGGCGAACCGCCGCTTCCGTACTCATGGCCGTTCCCGGCTTTCCCGCAATCCGCGTCTTTTCCCTTTTGGACGGGATCGGGGCAGGCGTGGCCGGTGCGCATGGAGCCGATGCGGACGGGGTCTTCCTCGGCTTTTACCGCCCCGGCAAAATTCCGCTGGTTCTTGTCGTTTCCCCGGATGGGAAGGGCTGTCTTGTTACGGCCGGCGGGGCAAAGGATTATTCCCTTCCGCCCCTTCCCGAAGGTTTTGTCTACACCGGCGCCGGCATGGACGGGGATACACTCTTTGCCTCATGGGAAGAACAGCAGGATTACAACATAGGCGCCGCGGGTTTTATGGCAGTCAGGCTGTCCCTCTGATGTGCGCGCTCCGCCTACCGCGTCGGGTTTGGGGACAGGCGGTTAAGCCGTTTCATTTCAACCGCCATGAAGCCCGCCGATATGGCGACGGCCCCCAAGTCCGCCGCGGGCATGGCGAAAAATACTCCCTGCAGGCCGAATACGGCGGGGAGGAACAGCAGCAGGGGCAGGTACAACAAAAACTGGCGGGATAGACTGAGGATGGTTCCCTCTAGCGGTTTTCCGATGGCCTGAAAATAATTTGAGGCCAGTATCTGAAAGCCGATTGCCGGAAACAGCAGGGTGCTGACCCGCAGGCAGTAGATCCCCATGTCCATGAGCGGCCCTTCCTTCTTGTGAAACAGCAAAATAAACAGTTTGGGAAATATCTGCATAAAAAGAAAACAAAAGGTAATAAACACCGTAGCGCTTATCACCGCCTGCCTGAAGGTTTGCCGCACCCGATCGTACTTTTTGGCGCCGTAGTTATAGCCGATAATCGGCTGGGCTCCCTGGGTCAATCCCTGGAGGGGCATAAAGAACACCACCATGACGCTGTAGACTATGCCCATTGCCGAAACCGCCACATCCCCGCCGTACCTGTCAAGGGCGTGGTTTTGAAATATGCCGACAAGGCTCATCGCCGCCTGCATGATAAAAGGGGCAAAACCGATTGCCAAAATAAGGGAGGTCAGCCTTGGTTCCAGCTTCATGTCCCTGAGCCGGAAACGGAGCCGGGTGTATCTTGAATTGAAATACCCCATAACCCACACAAACGAAAGAAACTGGGAAATGATTGTCGCCCAGGCCGCGCCGGCGATGCCCCACCCGAACCCGAAAATAAAAATCGGATCGAGAATAATGTTGATGAGCGCACCTATAAGCTGGGTTATCATTGAGGTGCGCGGGTGCCCGTCGGATCGGATGAAGTGATTGATTCCCGGCCCGATTGCGCTGAATATACCGCCATACAGAATTATCCGCAGATATTCCCTGGTAAAAGGGAATACCGTGCCGCTTGCCCCGAGAATGTGTATGATGATGTCATCAAGAAAAAGCAGGCTTGCCGCAATGGTAATACCGGGAATCAGTATGAGCAGGGTAAGGGCGTGGCCCATGATCTTTTCAACTTCGTCCCGCCTCCC
>JAIROE010000303.1 GCA_031257715.1 Treponema sp.
TGGAAGATGCCCGGCCTTGACGGCGTGGAACTTTCCCGGTGGATCAAGGAAAGAAGCGGCGCCCGGGCGGTCATCATCATGATCTCCGCGGCGGACTGGAATACCATAGAAAACAGGGCCAGAGAAGCGGGAGTGGACCATTTCCTCTCCAAACCCCTTTTCCCTTCGTCCATCGCCGATACCATCAGCCGGAGCCTTGGTATGGGGCAGCTTTCCGTTTCCGCCAAGGGGGAGGAGAAGCAGGAGCGGTTTGACGGCAGGCGGATTCTTCTTGCCGAAGATGTGGAAATAAACCGTGAGATTGTGCTTACCCTGCTTGAACCTACGGGCATCAGGATAGACTGCGCCGAAAACGGCGCCGAAGCTTTCAGGCTTTTCCGGGACAATCCCGGGGCCTACGACATGATCTTCATGGATGTTCAGATGCCCGAGATGGACGGCTATGAGGCGACCGGAAAGATCCGCGAATTTGAAAGGGAGCGGCAAGAACAGACGGTGTCCGCCCGGCCCATGGAATATTCGGACGGCGGCCGCGAGCGCCGGAAAACCGTCCCTATAATCGCCATGACCGCCAATGTGTTCAGGGAGGATATTGAAAAGTGCCTTGATGCCGGCATGGACGGCCATGTGGGTAAACCCTTTGACATTGACGATCTCATGTCGACGTTGCACCGGTATCTTTCGGGCGCCTGATCCCCTGTCCGTTTATCCGGCCGCTGGACATTTGAGTGTAAAAACGGTATGCTGGCCTATGGAGTTTTTTAGATGAGTGTATTCAGTATCGTGCTGCTGGTTTTTTTTGTGATTGTTGCGGTTCTTTTAATCCTCATCGTATTGGTTCAGAATGAAGAAGGCGACAGTTTGGGTGGTATTTTTGCCGGGGGAAGCTCTTCGGCTTTTGGCTCCCGGTCGGGAAACGTATTGACCAGAACGACAAGCATTTTGGGCGCTCTTTTCCTTGTTTTAAGCCTTGGATTGGCCCTTTCCAGCCGTATTCCCGCCAGAAGAGGTGTGGAAGAAGCGGGCCGTGAATTGTTGAACGAATCGGAAGGGCCCAATTGGGTGGATGAGGCGCTTGACGCCGCCCGGAACGAAGGGGAAAACGGGGATGCGGCTTTTGAGCTTCCGTCTTCCGGCGTTCCTGAAACACCCGGTATTCTTGAGGCTCCCGGCGTCCTCACACCGGTCCTGCCCGAAGCGGTTGGTCCTGAGACCGCGGGCCCGGACGGGACCGTGGAAACGGCGTCTCCGGAAACGGCGCAGTAGGACTGGAGGCGGCCATGTTTCTGTATGAATTGTTTCAGCCCGAATTTATCAAGGTTAATGTGGAGGCTGAGGACAAGGACGAAGTCTTTGAGGAACTGGTGGATCATTTCTGTCAGGTCAAAAAATCCGGCGCCAGAGAGGAAATACTGGATGCTCTTCGCATGCGGGAAGCGAAAATGTCCACGGGCATACACAAGGGCATAGCTATTCCCCACGGGAAAACCAACGCTGTGGAAAACGTACAGGGAGTATTGGGAATTTCCCGCAAGGGGGTGGATTACGACGCCCTGGATGGACAGCCGGTGTACCTTTTCTTTATGGTTTTGGCTCCCCAGAAAGATTCGGAAAAACACCTGCGTATTCTCAAGCGTTTGGCGGAACTGCTGGAGAACCCCCAATTCTACATTGAACTCCAATCCCAGAAGGATCCCCAGGGCGCACACCGGATCATTAAAAAATATGAGGATGTGCTCATCGCCCTGGATTAGGCCATGGAAAACGCCGCCGCCGCCGGGCCTGAAAACGGAAACGTACTGGAACATCTGCTTGGTATAGAGGCGGAAGCTTCCGCATTGGTGGCCGGCGCCCAGGCGGAAGCGGACCGGCGCGCCGCGGAAAGTGAAAAGCAGAATCGCCTTCGTTACGAGGAGCGGTACGGCCGGGAAGCCGCGGATATGGAAGCGGCTTATCGGAACGAAATCGGGAACATAAGGAAACGATATGAAGAACAGCTTGCCGCTTACCGTAAAAGTCTTACCGCCATTACCGCGGACCGGAGCGGTTTCATGGCCATGGTAGAGTCGTTCCTTAAGGGGGATTAGCATGAGGCTGCCCGGCGCGGGTCAACGCGCCTATGCCTATGCCAAGGCCTGCGGAATTATCGGCAAATCTTTTGTGGGTAGGCGTGTTCCCCGTTTGACCTCGGCCGGCCGCCTTTCCGAACTGGACAGGCTGGTGTTTCCCGAATCAAGCCGGGAACTGCCGGAGCGTGAACTGCTCCCCGACATGGAGAGGCGTTTTACCGAACGGGCCGCCTCTTCCATCATCGCGATTGTCGAATGTTTTTCCCGTCCTCCCGAATTTCCCGTCTTGCTCCTCCGCGGTTATGAATACGCCGATCTCAAGAGCGTCCTTGCCGCTCTTTCCGGGTCCAGGGGAGGCGGTTCCTTTCCGGCTCCGCCCTTTACGAAGCTGGGCCGTTTTCAGACAGTGAATTTTGGGGCGTGGCCGGATCTCACGGCAATGGTAAAGGGAACGGAATTCGAATCTTTTTTTGAAAGCGAAGGGTTCAGCCTCGGGAAGGGCGCGGATACCGGCGATATTTCCCTGCAGACCGCGCTTGACCGTTTTTACTATGAAAGGCTCTGGAATGCGATGTTCGATCTGCCCCGCTTCGACAGGCGCGAGACGGAGAAGATTCTTTCCGACGAAATTTCCCTCAGAAACGCCGCATGGACTCTCCGGCTCAGAACTTATTACCGCATGCAGGCCGGGGAGGTAAGAACGCATCTCGTGACTGTCAGGCGGAAAGGGCAGAGGCCCCTTTTCCCCGGCGATGCTCCCCTGGATTTTCCCCTTGACAGCCGCGACGAATGGAAAAACTGGCGCTGGGAACGGCTGCTCAATCCCGGTGAAGGCGGCGAATGGACGGCGGACCCGAGGTATTTTCAGAACGCCGCCGCAAGGCGCCTTTATGCCATGGCCCTGCGCTGCCTGCGGCTCCGGCCTTTTTCGATGGACGCCGTCTTCTGCTTCATCAAACTCAAGCAGTTTGAGGAAGATCTCCTTACCAGCGCCGCCGAAGGCATCGGGCTTGGAATGCCGGTCCGCGATGTATTTTCCGTCATGGAGGTCAAGGCGTGATTCGTCCCCGCAGGATGAAGCATCTGGAGCTTACCGTCCTCAACCGGGATGCGGACGCGGTCATTGAGTACCTGGGAAGGCGGGGCGTGATGCATTTTTCCGCGGACCGCGAAGGCATTCCTCCGGCCGACGAATCCGTTCACGCCCTTGAAGAGGCGGCCCATACCCATATCAGGGAAACCATCGAAAGGCTCAGGGCCGGCGCCGCCTGGCTTGGTGTGGAACTTCCGTCCGAGCCTGAAGAGAACAGCGTCCTGCCGGGGGAAGAAGAAGAGATCGTCGCGCAGAAGATCTGCGGTGTTGTTTCGGTGATGCGTGACAAGGAATTTAAGGAAAGCGGGGAAAAGCGGAAGGTGGAAGAGACCCTCGCCGAGGCGAAGGCCTTTGCCAATTTAAGCGCGCCTTTTTCCGATTTGGATCAGCTCTCCTATCTCACCCTCCGTGTGGGCCGCCTCGATCCAGTACGGCAGGAAGATCTGCGGGAGCGTCTTGGAGACAGGGCCGTGATCATCCCCCTCGGACAGGGGGAAGAAGGCGGACCGGGCGACCGCATTCTGGCGGCGGCTTCACGCAAGGGCCGTTTCGCGCTTGATTCGGAACTGAAAAAGATGTCGTTCACGCCAATCGCCGTGCCCGAAGGGTATCAGGGTGTGCCGGGGGAGCTTCTTTCGGGCCTTGAGGAAAGGCTGCAAAAGGCGGATATGGATCTCGTGGAAATAGGCCGGGAAAAGGAGCTTATGCGCAGGGAGCTTGGGCCCAGCCTCCGAAGGCTCACCGGCTCTTACCTCATGGCCGCCGCGGTGGAAGAACTCAAGGTGAAGCTTACCGCCACGAAGAACGTCTACCTTCTTTCGGGCTGGACGCCCAGGGATGAAGTCGCCTCCGTGGTTGATGATTTGGAAAGACTCACCGGCGGACGGGTGGCGGTGAGGACCTACAATCCCGATGAAATGGAAGGAGTAAAGGAGGGAAAGGAAAAGGTCCCCGTGTCCCTTAAACACGGCGCTTTTGTAAAGGGCTTTGAGGGCGTTGTGTTTTCATACGGCGCGCCCCTCTACGGGACGGTCGATCCTACTCCTTTTGTGGCTTTCTTTTTCACCGTGCTTTTCGGCATTATGTTCGGAGACTTGGGACAGGGCTTCGTGCTTTTCCTCGCCGGGTTTCTTGCCGCCCGGAGGGGGATTAAATCGTTTGCGCCCTTCAGGAAATACGCCTCGCCGCTTGTCGCCGTGGGTATTTCTTCCATGATCATGGGCCTTCTTAACGGCGCGGTCTTCACCAATGAAGAACTTCTTGCGGGTCCCACGCGGGCGCTCACGGGGTTTCTCTTCGGAAAGCCCATGGACAGGGTCCTTACCCTCATGCCCCTTGCGGAAAAAGGGGGGAGTGTGCGGAAACTCTTTTACTTTTTCGGCTTTACCGTCGGAGTCGGGGTGATCCTCAATTCCATAGGACTCATAGTCAATATTGTCAACCACTGGTTGATGAAAAAGTATGAGGAAGCCTTCTTCGCCAAGACGGGGCTTGCCGGACTTTTCCTTTTCTGGTACGCGGTTTTTATCGCCGTCCGCTGCTTCCTTGGGGGGCGTTTTGAATGGTTCGATTTTGGCGGCCTTCTTCTTCCGGTGATCTGCATCTTCTTCGGGCCTGTCATCTGGCGCCTTGTCGAACGGGAAAGGCCCATTCTCAAGCAGGGGCTCATGGTATTCGTAATGGAAGGATTTGTGGAAGTCCTTGAAACCGCGTCAACCTTTGTTTCCAACACCGTCAGTTTCCTCCGCGTGGGGGCTTTCGCCCTGTCCCATGCGGTGCTTTCATACATCGTTTTCAGATTTTCGGAGGCGATAGCCGGGGCCGGCCCCGCGGGAGGCTCCGCGGCCATTTTGATCATGGTATTCGGGAATGTGGTGATTATCGTTCTTGAAGGGATGATAGTCGCCATTCAGGTAGTGCGCCTTCAGTACTATGAATTTTTCAGTAAATTTTTTACCGAAACCGGCGTGGCTTTTGCGCCTTTCCGGTTCAGAAAGGGAATAAATGAGTAATGGATGCTTCTAAAGAACCCTGGCCGGGTTTTTAGAGGTTCTTTAATGAATCCTGGAGGATGGAAATGAGATGTAAACTTGCGTTGTGTGTGTGTTTTCTTTGTATGCTGGGTGCGGCGGCGTTTGCCCAGTCCCCGGAAAACCCGGAGCCCGTTTTGGCGGAAGCGGAGGCGGCGGTCTCGGCGCCGGCGGGAACGACCGCCATCTGGCGCTACTTCGCGGCCGCCCTCGCGGTGGGAATCTCCTGTATCGCGGGGGGAATTGCCGTGGGACAGATAGGTTCGGCCGCCATGGGCGCCATGAGCGAAAACGCCGATCTTTCCGGCAAGGCCCTTCCCTATGCGGGCCTCGCCGAAGGGATTTGCCTCTGGGGCTTTCTTGTGGCCCTGCTCATCCTGATCCTGTAAGTTCCGTGTTTCCCGTATGGAATATCATTTCCTGGGCGATTCCGAACTGGTAACGGCGTTCCGTTTTATCGGTGTGGAGGGAACGGCTGTTGCCGATGCGGGAGACGCCGCCGCGGCGTTCAGGCGCATTACCGAAGGCTGGGACGAAACGGCCGGAATGGCGCTGCCCCGGGACAACGGGGGCCTGTGCCGGGTTCTCATCATGACGGAGGAAGTGGCGGACTGGCTCGGCGATCTTCTGATATCCTGGCAGCTTTCGGATTGTTATCCTCTCGTGGTGGAGATACCCGGAACACTGGGACGGCTTCCCGGCCGCAAGACTCTGGTCGATTCGATCAGGGAAGCCGTCGGCGTTCATGTATAGGTTTTGTTATAAGCAGGTTTTGGTGTTGGTGTAAATGGAAGAACTGCAGTCGACTGAAATTCTGGACCGGGAAATCCTCGAGGACGCCCGGAAAAAAGCCAGCCGTATCCTCAAGTCCGCCGATGAAAACGCCGCGTCGGGCGCCGCCCTTTGGGACAAAAAAACCGAAGAGGCAATCGCGGAGCTTAAGGGCCGGTATGACGCGATGCTCGCGAAAGCATCCGCCGAGATCATGGCCCGTCTTCCCCTGGACGAAAGGCGGGCAAGGTCCGAAATTATCGAGGGTCTTCTGTCCTCAGCCGCGGACGACTGGGTTTCGGGCCTGGGGCCGGAGCGGGTTCTTTCGCTTCTTGAAGGCGCGCTTGAAAAATACTGCGCCGAGTGTCCCGAATTACGGGAGGAAAAAACATTCCGCGTGCTGCTTCACAACATGCCCGTCTCAGGCGCGGAACCGCTTGTCGCGCGGCTCTTTCCCCGCGCCAGAGCCGAATTTACCGAAATTCCCGCGGCGCACCCTTACCCCGAAATCATCATCGATTCTGCTTTGGTGCGCGCCACCGCTTCAATCAGGGTGATGCTTGATGCGTTGCTCCTTGACAGGCGGGAGGAGCTTGTGTCCGCCCTGATTGGGGAGGATGCGGAAGGGGGATTGACGTGATAGAAGGCCGCGTTAAACGGATATCCGGCCCTATCATACGCGCCTCGGGTCTCGGCGGGGCGGGGCTCTTTGACGTGGTCGAAGTGGGCGAAAAGCGCATCACGGGAGAAATCGTGCGCCTTGAGGGAGACGAGGCGGTGATTCAGGTGTACGAGGATGATACGGGCCTTATGATAGGCGCACGCGCCGCTTCCACCGGCCGGCCCCTCTCCGTCCTGCTTGGGCCGGGTCTTATCGGAACCATTTACGATGGCATCCAGCGGCCCCTGGAAGTTCTTTTCAAACAGGGCGGAGCCTTCATGACGCCGGGGGAACGGGGAAATCCGCTTGATCCTGCGAAAAGATGGCATTTTATTCCCGACGGGGATCTTGCGGGAAGTCTTTCCCGCGGCGAAAAAACCGCCGCCAGAGCGGGTCTTGTTCTTGGAACGGTAAAGGAGACGGAAAGCATCACCTGCAGGATCATGGTTCCCCCCTCCGTCCGCGGCGGCGATATAACAAGCCTTGCCGGTGAAGGTGAATATACCATTGACGGCGTCATCGCGAAGACAGGCATTGGGGAAAATATCTCCCTTGCCCAGTGGTGGCCCGTCCGTATTCCCCGTCCCCCCGCCCGGCGGCTTTCTCCCGAGACGCCCCTTGTTACGGGAGAACGCGTCATAGATCTTTTCTTCCCCCTTTCAAAAGGAGGAACGGCGGCCATTCCCGGCGGCTTTGGTACCGGTAAGACCATGACCCAGCACGCCATCGCCAAATGGTGCGACGCGGATGTGATCATCTACATAGGCTGCGGGGAACGCGGCAACGAGATGACCGACGTGCTCACCGAATTTCCCCGTCTCACCGATCCCCGCACCGGGCGTTCCCTCATGGAAAGGACCATTCTTATCGCAAATACGTCCAATATGCCCGTCGCGGCCCGGGAGGTGTCCATATACACCGGGGTGACCCTCGCCGAATTTTACCGTGACATGGGCTTTCATGTGGCCATCATGGCGGACTCGACCAGCCGCTGGGCCGAGGCGCTGCGGGAACTTTCGGGCCGAATGGAAGAGATGCCCGCCGAGGAGGGCTTTCCTGCGTACCTGCCCACGCGGCTTGCCGAATTTTACGAGCGGGCGGGAAGAGTGAACGCGCTTTCCGGCTTTGAAGGATCCGTCACGATCATAGGGGCGGTCTCTCCTCCGGGCGGCGATTTTTCCGAGCCCGTGACCCAGCATACCAAACGCTTTATCCGCTGTTTCTGGGCTTTGGACCGGGATCTTGCCAATGCCCGGCATTATCCGGCAATAAGCTGGATAGACAGCTATTCCGAATATGCCGGGGAGGTGAAGTCGTGGTGGGAACGTATCAACCCGCGCTGGGATGCCGTCCGGCGGCAGAGTCTTGATCTCCTTAAACGTGAACAGCGGCTTTCCGAAATCGTCCGTCTCATAGGGCCCGACGCCCTGCCCGATGATCAGCGCCTCATCCTTTTGACCGCGGACATCATCAAAGACGGTTTCCTTCAGCAGAATTCTTTTGACGAGGTTGATATGTACTGTGTTCCCGCGAAGCAGGTGCGGCTTCTGGAACTTATCATGGAATTCCACGAGCGCGCCCGTACCTGCATAAAGCTCGGGGCGCCCCTTTCAAAGATAACGGGACTGGAGGCATCCCTTGGGGAAAAGACCGTTCCGGTGCGGGAAGGGCTTTCGCGCGTCAAAAGCGTCGTGAAGAACGAAGATCTTTCGGCTCTTGACGATTTTGAGCGGGACATGCGCCGGGGTCTTGAAGAACTGGAGCGGAGCTACCGCGCGAGGGAGATGTTATGAGAGGGCTTGAATACCGGGGCCTTACCCGTATTGAAGGGCCCGTAGTCATCACCGCGAAAAGCCGCAATGTCGGCTTTAACGAAATGGTTGCCGTGTACGACAGGGAAGAAGGCCGGCGCCTGGGCCGCGTGGTGGACATGAGCGGGGACTGGACCGCCATACAGATCTTCGGAAGCAATACGGGCCTTTCGGCCGACGACAGCCGCGTCGAATTTTTGGGAAAGCCCATGGAACTGCGCGTGGGGCCGGGCCTTCTGGGCCGTATCTTCAACGGCCTCGGGGAGCCCATCGACGGCTACGGCCCCATC
>JAIROE010000345.1 GCA_031257715.1 Treponema sp.
CATGGGGATAGCCTTTTTCATGACGATCTTCATCATGTGGCCCACCCTGAATACGGCGTACGTCAACGCCGTCCGGCCTCTCTCGCGGGGGGAGCTTTCCGTGGAAGAAGCGTACCGCGAGGCGGAAGCCCCGTTCCGCATTTTCATGTACAGTCAGATACGGAACCATCCTGAAAACATCAGGCTCTTCATGGCAATGCGCGGCCTTGAAAGGCCCAATACCCTTGCCGATGTCCCTACCTATGTGCTTATTCCCGCCTTTATTCTCAATGAACTAACCGTGGCGTTCAGAATAGGAATAATGCTTTTTATTCCCTTTATTGTTATCGACATGGTGGTCGCAAGCGCCCTCATGTCCATGGGCATGATCATGCTGCCCCCGGTGATGATATCCATGCCCTTCAAGCTGATTCTCTTTATCCTTGTCGACGGATGGAGTTTGTTGACGGACCAGCTGGTCCGCTCGTTTTTATAGATGAAGGAGTGACGGATGAGTATAGGTGAAGTTACCGCCCTCTTGCGGGGGGGCATTCTGGAGGTGCTGCTTCTGGCGGCCCCGCTTCTCTTTACCGCTCTCATCGTGGGCCTTGTGGTAGCCGTGCTCCAGGCGACCACCCAGATACAGGAACAGACTCTGACGTTTGTGCCCAAGATAATCGCGATTCTTCTGGTTCTGGCCTTCCTTGGGGGGTGGATGTTCTCCTCCCTTGGGGAATATACCAGAGATCTTTTCCGGCGCATTCCGGACATGGCCAATTAGGAAAAGCGGCGGGTAAAAAGGTGAAAAGGGAAAAGGCGGTAAGAAACAGTGATTGAAAATGCGATAATAAGCGACATCCTCGCCTATGGGCCCGCTTTCCTGCTCGTCGCCGTCCGCGCCCTGGGGATGATAGAGACTGCTCCGCTCCTTTCCTCCGACGCGGTCCCCCAGACGGCCAAAATAGCGCTGGCGGGTTTTGCCGCCTACGCGGCCTTTCCCGGTGCGCTTGCACGGAGCTGGGAACTTGAGCCCTACGGCCTCAGCTTTGTGCTTCTGGCGGCGGGGGAGGGGATCATCGGGATCATCACGGGTTTCTTCCTCACCATCATCTTCGCCGTCTTTTCCACCGCCGGCCAGTTTTTTTCGCTGCAGATGGGCTTTGGAGCCTCCGAAACCTTCGATCCCCTTTCGCAGATAGAAAATCCTCTTTTGGGCCAATACCTCAATCTGGTCGCCATGCTGGTGTTCCTTTCGGCCGGGGGTTTTTATAAACTTTTCCTCGGCGGTTTCTGGCGTTCCATTGAGTCGATCAATATTGTGTCCCTTGTGGAAGGGAGGGAGCACGTCGTGGGTATGTTCCTTGCCGGGCTGTCCCGGCTTTTTCTGGACGCGATCATCATCGCCATGCCGATATTGGGAACCCTGTTCCTCACGTCCCTTGCCACCGGGCTCATCTCCAAGGCGGCTCCCCAGATCAACATACTTTCCGAAGGTTTCCCCATTTCCATTACCGTGGCCTTTCTCCTCATCCTCGCGTCCCTGCCCTTCATGACCGAAGCGTTCAGCAGGGTAATCGATGCCGGTTACCGTAACATCGAAGGCCTTTACATACGGATAGGCGCGCAGACAGGCCCGGAAGCCGGAGGCCTCCGGTGATGCCGGCGCCGGTAACGGCAGCGTCAATGACTCTTGCGGAGAGCCCGTGTGAGTGGATCGCAGGTCCTGCGTGGTTTAACCGGGGAGCCGCGCCGCCGTCCTGTGCGGCCATAGATTTGCAGTGGTTTGCCGATGCCGACGACGAGAGCCGTACCGAAGAGCCCACCGACTACAAGCTGGAGCGGGCCCGCGAGGAAGGCCGCGTCGCCAAAAGTCAGGAACTGGTAGGCGCGCTGGGGCTCCTTCTCCCCGCCCTCGCGCTCTTTTTTCTGGCGCCTTCCATGCTGAGGACCTGTGTGGAGATGATACGCTTCTTCATGCTGCGGGCGGTGGAACTTGATCCCGTCAAAGACGCGATCATCGCGGAGGCGTTCTTTTCATATTTTATCCGGCTTGCTTTTCCCGTTGTGCTTGTGGCCATGGCCGCCGCCATCTTTTCAAATGTGGTGCAGACGGGTTTCCTCTTTACCACCAAACCCATAGTCCCGGATTTTTCCCGCATCATCCCCCATTTCGGCAGTTACCTGCGGCGTACCCTCTTTTCGGTGGATGGGCTTTTCAATTTTGTCAAATCCATCTTCAAAATGGCGATCATTGGGACGGTGGCTTACCTCAACATACGGGGGGAAACAAGGAAACTCATAAGGCTTCAGACGGCGGATCTCTGGCTGGGGATTTCCGCCGTGGCGGGGATCGCGGCGCGCATGATGATAATTTCGGCGCTCCTGCTCCTGCTCCTTTCCATTCCCGATTATATGTTCCAGCGCTGGCGCTACCGGAAATCGCTGCGCATGTCCCGTCAGGAAGTAAAAGAAGAGCGGAGGATGTACGAGGCAGACCCGGCGGTGCAGTCCCGCATACGCGGCCGCATGAGGCAGCTTTTGACGCAGAACATTTACGTGCAGGTCCCGAAGGCCGATGTGGTGATCACAAACCCCACCCACTTTTCGGTGTGCCTTGAATACCATGCCGAAAACATGGACGCGCCCATGGTTACCGCCAAGGGGGAAGACGCCGTGGCGCTCCGCATCAGGCGTGTGGCGAGGCAGTGGGATGTGCCCATTGTTGAAAATGTACAACTGGCGCGGGTTCTGTACGCAAACATTGATATAGGGGAACTTGTCCCCGAAATTTACCTTGAGTTGGTCGCCAGGGTTTACCGGAAGGTGATGGAAATCAACCGTCTGGCCGATCTTGACGCGTTGAGGAATCATAACGCGCGCCGCAGGCGCCGTGATGTTGAGGAAGCGGGCGCGTAGCGCGCCATGGGAGCATGAATGGCTGACGCGGTTCGGACGGGAATGGAGACACGGGATCTTGTGGGCAAAAACAGGGATTTGTTCATAGCGGTAGGCGTGGTGATGGTGGTGGCGATGCTTATCATCCCCCTTCCCACGGTATTGCTTGATGTCCTTATGGCTTTTAACCTTATCTTTTCACTCATGGTGCTCCTTACCGTTCTCTATGTCAGAAAACCGACCGATTTTAACCTTTTCCCCACGGTGCTGCTTGTCGTTACCGTGTTCGGCCTGGCCCTCAATATCTCCTCGACGCGGCTCATTCTTACCAAAGGCGCGGCTTTTGACGGCCGCATGATCAAAGCCTTTTCCAGTTTTGTCGTCGGTTCAGGCGGAAGCGAGGGTCTTGTGGTGGGCTTCGTGATCTTTATTGTGATCATCGCGGTCCAGGTTGTCGTCATCACCAAGGGCGCCACCAGAGTCGCCGAAGTGGCGGCCCGTTTTACCCTGGACGCCATGCAGGTCAAGATCATGACCGTGGAAGCCGAGCTCAGTTCGGGCGCCATTACCGAAGAAGATGCCCAGACCCGCAAGCGGGAGATTCAACTGGAATCCGATTTTTAGGGGGCCATGGACGGGGCCAGCAAATTTATTTCGGGCAACGTCAAGGTGGGAATTCTCATCACCGCGGTCAACATATTGGGGGGCATCATCATAGGGGCGGCCATACACGGCGAATCCCTTTCGCAGGCGGTGGGGAATTACATTTCCTTCTCCATAGGCGACGGCCTGCTCTCCCAGTTTCCCGCCCTCCTCGTGTCCACCGCCATGGGCATCGTGGTTACAAGGGCTGCCGCCACGGGGGATCTGGCGCAGCAGGTCTCCGAGCAGTTCACGAGAGTCGCCAAAATTTACATCATCGCCGCCGCCGTACTTGCCGTCTGCGCCTTTCTGCCCGGCTTCCCCTGGTATGTGCTGCTTCCCATGTCGCTACTTCTGGGATTCTACGGATTCCTCCTCTACCAGAAAAAACGGAAACAGGCCGATTTTAACGACATGATGGCGAAGACCGCGGGGAAGGAGAAGAAGGCAAGGGAAGAGTCGGGCGACATGCCCCCCATGGTTCTTCCCGACGCCCTTTCACTGGAACTGGGGTACGGCCTTATCCCCCTTGTGGACAAGGAGAAGGGGGCGGAACTCCTTGAACGGATACAGGGGGTGCGCAGGCAGTCCGCCCTGGATTTGGGGCTGGTCATCCCCAAAGTGAGGATTCTGGACAACATGGTGCTTGAACCTTCGGAGTACTGTTTCAAAATCAAGGGCGTCGATGTGGGCCGGGGGAAGATACGGATGGGCTATTACCTCTGTATCAACCCCGGTACCGTTACCACGGAACTGCCCGGCGAAAAAACCCGCGATCCGGCGTTCGGTCTTCCCGCGCTGTGGGTAGGTGAAGACAGGCGGGAGGAAGCCGAACGGGCGGGCTATACGGTGGTTGATCCGCCCTCGATCATCGCCACGCACCTTACCGAGATAATCAGGCGGCATGCCGCCGAGATACTGGGGCGGCAGGATACCCAGGCCATACTCGACGAACTCAAAAAGAACTATCCCGCCGTGGTCGAGGAAGTCCTCAGGGAAGGGCGGGGCCTTTCGCTGGGCGAGATTCAGAAGGTGCTGCAGTTCCTTTTGAAGGAAAGGGTGTCCATACGGAACATGGTTTCCATTCTTGAAGCCATTGCCGATTTTGCCCCGGTCTCGAAAAATCCCCGGCTCCTTACCGAAAAGGCCCGGCAGGCTCTGGGCAGCCAGCTCTGCCATCAGTACGCGGACGACGACCACCGCCTGCATGTCCTTACCATCGATCAGGGATTCGAGGAAAAGATCATCGCGGGCAGATACGAAAGCGCGTCGGGGGTGGTTTCCGCGCTGGAGCCGCAGGTTCACGCCGCGTGGATCAGATCGCTGCAGAGGGCGGTAAGCGCAGTACGGGAACAGGGCTGGACTCCTGTCATACTCTGCTCCGAGGCGGCCCGGTATCTGGTAAAGAATTCCACCGAGCGGGAGATTCCCGAACTGGTGGTACTTTCGGTTCCCGAGATCGTTCAGGATGTGACGGTGGAATCCGTAGGCGTTATCAGGCCGGCCGCGTAAAATAAAAAAGCACGGGGGAAAAGATGGAATGTTTTGTGGAACAGGGAGAGGATTACCGCGACTGCATGAGCAGAATCCTGGCGAAATACGGGGACCGGGTCGTTCCCGTGCGCCAGCGCAAGGTTCGCATAGGGGGCATCTTCGGCATAGGCGCCCGTGAGGGCGTCGAGGTGGAGTTCTACATTCCGTCGTATTATTCAAGGAGTTTCTCCCAGTCCCCCTACCGTGTCCAGGAGCCGCGTATCCAGACCGCGCTGGCTCAGGCGGAAATCAAGACCGGGTCCGAACCCCTGGATTTTGAAAAACAGAAGGAAAAGGTTATCGCCGCGGCGGGGAAAGATCCCACGCTGCAAATGGTTCTCCGCGAGGTGCGTTCGATAAAGGAAAAGATGGACGAGGGGAACAGGGGAGTGGAGGAGGAAGAGCACTCGTCCTTTACGCGCCTGCGGGAGCTTTTTGAACAGAACGATTTTTCCCTTTCCTATTCGCAGAAGATCTTCGAACGGATACGAAAGGAATGCCCCCTTGATACCCTCGATAATTTTGACGAGCTTGAGGAAAAAGTTCTGGACTGGATAGGAGAAGGCGTGAAGATATACAGCGCCCCGAAAAGCCGGCCGGATCGCGCCCGCATCTTTATTCTTGTCGGTCCTACGGGGGTGGGAAAAACCACTACCGTGGCGAAACTGGCCGCGGCGTACGGCATCAACGGCTGGGACGGCGATCCGCTGCGGGTAAGAATGATCACCATAGACGGCTACCGCATCGCCGCCAAAGAGCAGATTGAAAAATACGGAACGATCATGGGCATTCCCGTCGCCTACGCGACGAACGCCGATGAACTGCGGAAGGCCGTCGCCCTTTTCCAGACCGGCGCGGATCTTGTCCTTGTCGATACCATAGGCAAAAGCCCGCGGGATGCGGCAAAGCTGGGCGAGATGAAGGATTTCCTTTCGGCCGGCCTCTCCATGGCCGATGTGCACCTCGCGCTCGCCGCCACGACCAAATACAGCGACATGAAGGACATCATGCGGCAGTTCGCCCCCTTCAACTACAAATCCGTCATCATAACCAAGCTTGACGAAACCATACGGACGGGTAATGTTTTGAGCGCCCTTTCGGACATGGACAAGCCGGTGTCGTACATCACCGACGGCCAGTCGGTTGAAAAGCACATCCACCGGGCGGACGCGGTCCGTTTTCTCATAAACCTTGAAGGGTTCCGGGTAAACCGGAACAGGATAGAGGAACGTTTCGGAGACAATGGAGATACAAATGGAAGATCAGGCTGAAAAACTCCGGGAAATTGTACGGCGGAAAAAAAACACACAGGAGTCCGCAAAAACGATCTCCGGCGGTACGGCTACGGCCGATGTCTCCCTTCTTCAGGCTTCGCCTCAGGGACAGAGGCGGGACGGGGCAAAGACCAGGCTCATTACCGTCACTTCGGGAAAGGGCGGCGTTGGAAAAACCAACCTTTCGGTGAACATGGCGCTGGCCTATGCCCGCCTCGGAAAGAAAGTGGTGGTCATGGATGCGGATCTCGGGCTTGCCAATGTCAACGTTATCCTCAACGTAATCCCCAAATACAACCTGTACCATGTGATCCGCAAACAGAAGACGATGAAGGAAATCATGGTGGATACCGTCTACGGCATTTCCATCGTCGCCGGCGCTTCGGGTTTTTCCAAGATCGCCAACCTTACGGAGGAGGAAAGGCAGAATTTCATCAACGAGCTTGACACCCTGTCGAACGCCGACATCATCATCATAGATACCAGCGCCGGGGTGTCCAGCAATGTACTGGACTTTATCGCCGCGGCGGACGACGCTGTGATTATCACCACGCCGGAGCCCACCGCCATCACCGATGCCTACGGGATCATCAAGATCATCGCCACCGAATACGAAAACTTCAACATGGGG
>JAIROE010000363.1 GCA_031257715.1 Treponema sp.
TAATCTTCGTGCCGAGGTTCCTCCGGGTTTCCCCGGATTTCCTCACGTCGAAAAACAACCTGCCACCTCTTAAAATTAGCCCCGGAAGGGGCTAACATCCTTGGCCCCGTCGGACCAGCGTACCACTTTCCCCGATAATTTAAAACATAGCTTCTTTGCGGTAAAAAATTCTTCAATCTCCGGCGGTTTCGCGATAATTGGAAGATAAACGCCGGCGCCTTGTCACGGCGGGGTGTGCTTTTTCCCGGAGGGGGTGTACGTTATACGGGAAAAAGCGCCGGGGGCGGGCTGACGCGGCGCACGGAGGGGGTTTATGAAGGGATTTTTTCGCGTAACGGAGTTCTTTTCCGGCGCGGCGGGGGGCGTTCCCCGTCCCCCTGCGTCCCTCCGTGCGGCGGGGGGCGTTCCCCCGGCCCGTTTGACCCTTGCCGCCTGCGCGGGGGAGAGCGGGGCTGCCGGAGCGGGCGCTTTCCCGGAGGGGGCGGCGGCTTCGGCCGGGGCGGCGGCGCCTCTGGGGCGGATGCGGCGGCGTATTACGGGCGGGGGGGCTCCCTGGACGGAAAGCCGCATGCTTCCATGGTCCCTTCTTCCAGCGCGGCGTCGATGAGGGGGCCCGCGCCCAGGGCCTGGTAGTGTTCAAGCGCGGCGGCGGGATCTCCCCGCAGGACGGGGTGGGGGGGGCTGAAGAGAACGCAGCAATCAGGATAGGGAAGTATGGAGGTGCGGTAGGTCCCGATGGCCCCGGCGGTGCGGATGATTGCTTCTTTGTCCATGCCGACAAGGGGGCGGAGGACGGGGAGGCCCGTTTTCGCCTGTATGCAGCGTATGTTTTCGATGGTCTGGCTTGCCACCTGCGAAAGGCTTTCGCCGGTGATGAGGCATAGGGCCCCCGTCCTTCCGGCGAGCTTTTCGGCGTATTCCATCATGGCCATGCGGAGGAGAATGGTGGCCCAGGGAAGGGGGGCGCGTTCCCGTATGCGCGCCTGGACGGCGGTAAAGGGCGCGGTGTAGAGCCTGATTCCCATGGCGTAGCGGCCCACGATTTCCGCGAGCTTCACGGCTTTCAGCCGCGCCTCCCGCGAGGTGTAGGGGTAGGCGTGAAAATGGACGGCGTCTATCCCCATGCCCCGGGAGGCCATCATGTACCCGGCAACGGGGGAATCAATGCCTCCCGAAAGGAGGAGGAGCCCCTTTCCGGCGGTGCCTGCCGGAAGGCCCCGGAGCCCCGGGTGCGCGAGGCTGTACACACAGGCGTTTTCCCGTATCTCCACTTCCACGACGGCTTGGGGATTTTTCACGTCTACGGCAAGGCCCGGCGTTCCGGCAAGGACGGCGTTCCCCCCTTCGGCGCAAATCCGGTAGGAGTCAAGGGGAAAGCTCTTGTCGGTTCTCCGGGCTTCCAGTTTGAAGGTGCGGATTCCCTTTTCAAAGAGGGCTTTTCCCTCGGCGGCGCAGGCGGCCATGACCGCCCCGGCCGTTTTTTCGCATATTCTTGCCTGAGCCCAGCCGGATATGCCGGTAAGGTGGTTGAGGGCGTCTTCCACGGCGGCTTTTTCCTCTTCCCGGCAGTGGACGTAGTAGCGGCCGGGGGATGTTTCCACCCGGCCCGCGCCTTCCAGGAGCCGGGTGAGGTTTCGCCTGAGCGCTTTTTCAAAGAGGGCCCGGTTGCCGCCTTTGAGGATAAGTTCCCCCGGTTTGAGGAGGTAGGTGACCGGAAAGGCGCTCCTTCGGGTTTCTTCTCCGGGTGCGCCGGGGGGCGGATTGCTGCCGTTCATGGCTTAAAGGAATTTCAGGACTTCCCGGACGGCGTCAAGGAGGGCTTCGATGTCTTCATCGGTGGTCTGCCAGCCCTGCGATATCCGTATTCCCTCAAGGATCCGGTCCCCGGTTACACCCATGGCGGCAAGGACGGGCCGTTCGGGCGATGAGGAGGAGCAGGCGGAGCCGGTGGATACGGCAAAGCCAAGATCGTCCAGCGCCCGCACCATGACTTCCCCGGGAACGCCGGAAAAGGCGGCCTGCAGGATATAGGGAGAGAACTCCCCGGGCCCGGCGGCGGCGCGGTCCTGGGGGATAAGGAAGCAGCGGTCCATGGAACGGAGGGCGTCAAGGAGGATGTTCCATCTCCGGTTTGCCCCGGCGTGTTCCCGCGGCACCGTATCGGGGGCCGCGCGGAGTTCAAGGAGGGCGGCCAGCGCCAGCGCCCCTTCGGTATTTTCCGTTCCCGGCCTGATTCCCCCCTCCTGCCCGCCGCCCGAGTAAAGCACGGGAACGGGTTTCCCCAGATAGAGAAGGCCCACGCCCCTGGGCCCGCCCAGCTTGTGGGCGCTCAGCGCCGCGGAATCCACATCCCACCGGGAGAGGTCTACCGGAACCTTGCCCGCCGCCTGGGTGATGTCGCAATGCAGGTGTACGCGCGGGCCTTCGCGTCCGCGCAGAACATCGCGGACGGCCGGCATATCGGTTACGGCCCCGGTCTCATTGTTCACCGCCATGACGGCGGCAAAACGGGCGTCGCCGTATTTTTCGAGAATCCGGGAAAGCGTTTCGGGCCGCACCCTGCCGGCCGCGTCCACCGGTATGACGGTGACGGGTTTTCCCAATCCTTCCAGTACGCGGCAGTTCTCCCGTATCGAGGAATGTTCCCCCGCGGAATAGAGGATGCGGGCTCCTCCCCGGTGGAACAGCCGG
>JAIROE010000365.1 GCA_031257715.1 Treponema sp.
ATATTCAGAACGGCCTTTTCTGGATTTTTTCATCAATTTGCGGGCTATGGCTTTCTTTTTTCGGTTAAGGATAGTGGATGGCTTTTCGTAGTATTCCCTTTTTTTAAATTCCCGAATGATGCCTTCTTTTTCGACCATGCGTTTGAAACGTTTGATCGCCTTTTCCAGCATCTCGGTGTCGTCAACTATGATATGGGCCAAAAATTCTCACCTCCTTTCCAAAACGGTTAGATTCCATAAAGTGTTATCATTTATTTTAGCCAAAACCCCGGTTTTGTCAAGGACGGGCCGCGCAATCAGGGCGTCGGGATCGGTATTTTCGCCCGATACGCGGATTTCCCAGTGCAGATGGGGGCCGGTGGCAAGGCCGGTGGCTCCCGAAAGGCCAAGCCTGTCGCCCTGCGCTACCATGGCCCCTTCGGCAACCTCAATTGCGTCAAGATGATAGTAAAGGGAATAAACTCCCGGAAGGTGCTCTATGACGATGCTGTTTCCCGTAACGATACGCAAAGAGGCCAGGACTACCCTGCCCGGTCCGCAGGCAAAAACCGGCGTGCCTGTGGGGACCCCGTAATCGACCCCCGCGTGAATTGAAGTGTCCCTGCCGCCACCGGCGTATATGAAGACCCGCCTGTCGCCGAAGAAGCTGGTGCGCCGGGTGGATGCGACCGGAGGGATAAAATTCCCCGGACAATAAATGTCCGTTCCGGTTTTCGACAGTATTGCCCAGAGCCGTCCGGATTCGGCGGTTTTCCGGGGATCGGGGGCGGTCCTGATATCGGTAAGGCTCCGGTTGAGTTCTATCTCCTCCGAAACAAACGTTCTTTCGGCGATTATCACGGGAATTTCAACCAGTGTTTTTACATCATCCCCGACCCGTATATGCGCGAAACCGCTTTCCGATGTGCAGGGAACCGCCAGAATCGCGGCCAGAAGCGGCGGCTCGCCTTCTGCCCGGGGAACGGCAAAAAACAGGGCGAGCGAAAGCCGCTTCCCGGCGGCGGTAAAAAGGGCCGCGGAGCGGATATGGCCCAATCCTTCTCCTGCGGTGGAAAGGGAAGGCGCTATCCACACCGTCACAGGATCCCCGGGCCGGGGATTTTCCGGCATGACGGCGCAGCGTATGCGGGCGGCGGGCGGCTCCGGTACGGCCGGCCCGGGGGGCGCGGGCGGTTCCGGTACGGATAGTCCGGCGGGCGCGGACGAACGCGGGGATTCTGCAAGACAGGAGGATACCAGCGCGAAAAAGAACGATGCGGAAAGCGCCGCCCGGAAAATACTCCGGCCGATTTTCATGCTTTTCATCCGTCCCGGCGCTCCGGACGCGCGCTTTTTGACGCCGGAGGCGCGCCGCTTTTTTTAAGATCGGTTACCATGATGCGGGGAGTTTCAATTCCCTTGAACCAGTCCCGCGACAGGTTAAACACCAGATCCACCGTATCGTCCCTGCCGAATTCCTTCTCAACCTTGCCGGCCGCTTCCCAGTACACCGCGGGCCATTTATGCTTCCCCGTGTCCAGCGTCAGCTTGACATGCTTCGCCTCTTCCTTCCCCATGAAGCTTATGTCCCGGACGAGGAGCCGCCGGGTAAGGAAAGTAAGGGGCCTGTTCTGCTCGCCGTAGGGTTCGAAAAGGTCAACAAGGCTGAAGATATCGGGGGTAAGATAACTGCCGGGAAGCTCGGCGTCCACGGCGACGGTTTCTTCACCAGGATCTTCGGCAAGCTCAATGGCCCTTGCCGTTACGGCGATCTGTTTGACAAAGCCGTCCCATTTCGATTTTTCCATGCTGAATCCGGCGGCGAAAGTATGCCCGCCCCAGTCAATAAAAAAGTCCTCGTACTGTTCCAGAAGGGAACGTATGTCGTATTCGCGCACCGATCTGAGCGAACCGGTACAGGTGCTTTTACCCGCAGCGACGACCATGGCGGGCACGCGGAAATACCGGGCAAGCCGCTGGGCAAGGAGTCCGGTTATCCCCCGGTAAATTTCTTCCCCGCAGACCACGGCAAGGTTTCCGCCCGTTTCCTCAAGGCTTTTTTCCGCCATGGGCCAGGCTATTTCCCAGGTGGTTTCCACAAGTTTTTTCCGCTCTTCGTTCATGGCGATTATTTCACCGGCCAGCGCCTCCCGCTTTCGGGGATCTTTTTCCAGGAGAAGCGACACCGCCTTTTCGGGGCTTCCCATGCGGCCCCGCGTTGATCGCCGGGCAGAGTTTCCATGAGATGTCCCGGCTGTCGAAGGGCCGCCCGGCGAGCTCCAGCTTGAAGAGCAGTTCCGTAAGGCCGCGGCCCGGTTTTTCCCTGAGCGAAGCCAGTCCCCTGCGGACAAGGATGCGGTTTTCATCCCTGAGCGGCATGATGTCCGCGATGGTTCCAAGGGCGGCAAGCTGCATGTCTTCCCCGTTTTCCCCGGCCGTTTTTTCCCGCTTCCGTATGAACGAGACAAAGAGGTTTTGGAACACATCAAGCTCGGTAAGTTCGCGGTCCGAATATTTCGCTATGCGCGAAAGTTCCTTTATGCGAAGGAGGCTTTTCCCCATCGTTTGGGGGATCTCTTTGCTTATTTCGGGAGCCATATCCAGCATGGAAATCTCCACCCCGGCACCGAAGATTTTCGAGACAACGCGCCGCTGGAGGGGAGCGTCCCAGGCGAGTATGTGCTGGCCTTCGAGGAAGGCGGGGAGCCGCGTGTCGGAAATGCGGACCATGCCGGGATTGACCGTTTCTTCGAGCCTGTCGATCTCGGCAAGGTTCCTCAGTTTGACGATTTCAATGATCCACGAATCGTTGAGCGGCCGTGTGTTGAAGAGCGCGACGTTCTGGCCATAAAGTTCGTTTCCAAGGGCGAAGCGCAGGGCCGAAACGAGTTTATACGCCACGGCGCATCCGGAAAGATCCCTGAAAGGATAACGGGAATCCCGCAATTTGGGATTGACGATTACCAGCGCCTCAGGGAGCGTCTCGGGCGGGTTGTGGTGATCGGTGACGATCACGTCTACGGAAAGCTCGCCGGCCCGCCGTATCTCCCGTACACAGGAGATCCCGTTATCAACGGTGATGATAAGGGTCCCGTATGCCCCGGCGAATTCTTCCACAGCCTGTACCGAAAGGCCGTAGGGCTCGTCCCCGGTCGGGATGCGCCATGAGACATCCATACCCAGGCCCGCGAAAAAACCCGCAAGAAGCGCCGTGCCGGTGATTCCGTCAACATCACGGTCGCCGAAGACCAGTACCTTTTCGCCCTCCTCTTTTGCCGCGATGATGCGGTCGACCGCGTCTTCCATGCCGGGAAGATCGAACGGGTTGCGCAGATGCCATTCACTGTCTTCAAGGAAATAACGGATCTCCTCGCCCGATACAAGCCCTCTCCTTACCAATATGGAAGCGGTAAGAAGATCACAGCCGTATTTCGCCGAGATCTCTTTCACCAGATCCGCGGATATGTCTTTCTTTTCCCAGTTCATGAAGGCGCTATTTCCTTGAGGATTAAGGCGCGGGGGGAAGGCGCGGCATCGGAATATTCAACCGCTCCTTCAAGAAGGGGAAGGGCCGCAGACAGGCCCTCCCTGTCTTTTCCCCAGACGGTCATGACGAGATCCCCCTTCTTTACCGCCTCGCCGCCTTTTAGATGGAACTGTACGCCGGCGGTGGGGCTTACGGGATCTCCGGTACGGTTCCTTCCCACACCCAGATCCACGCCGGCGCGGCCGGCGGTAAAAGCGTCGATGCGGGAGATGAAGCCGCCCCGGGCCGCCCGTACTTCCCCGCGGTGGGGAGAACGGTACTTTCCCCTGAGCGAAAGGAACGCCTGGGGATCCCCTCCCTGGCTTTTGATATTGGCAAGGAACAGCTCGCGGGGTTTCCCGCTTTTAAGGGCCTCTTCGCAGAGCTTCCTTCCCCTCTCCGTGTTCTCCGCCATACCGCCGAGCACCGCCATGCGGGCGGCAAGTTCCAGGGTGACTTCCACAAGATCGGAAGGGCCCGCCTCGCCGCAGAGGCCCTTCCCTTCAAGGCAGTCCATGCTCTCCTCAACTTCAAGGAAGTTTCCCATTTTGTTTCCCAGGGGCTCATCCATGGCGGTAAGAAGGGCGATGACGCGCATCCCCATGGCCTTTCCCGTGTCGACAAGGGAACGGGCGAGCCTTTCCCCGTCGGCCGGATCTTTCATGAAGGCCCCCGATCCGTACTTCACGTCAAGAACCAGCGCCTGCGCCCCCTCGGCGGCTTTTTTTGAAAGGATGCTCGCCGTGATGAGGGGGATGGATTCCACCGTGCCGGTAACGTCCCGCAGGGCGTAAAGGAGCCTGTCCGCGGGGACTATGTCCTTTGTCTGGCCGGTCATGGCAAAACCGTCTTTCGCAAGAATATCCCTGAATTCGGCCGCGCCGAGGTCCGTCCTGAAACCCGGTATGGCCTCAAGCTTGTCAAGGGTGCCGCCCGTATGCCCAAGGGCGCGGCCGGACATCATGGGGTCCCGTATACCGATGCTTGCGGCAAGGGGGGCGAGAATGAGGCTGGTCTTGTCGCCGACGCCGCCGGTGGAATGCTTGTCTACAAAGGGGCCGGGGATACCCGAAAGATCCATCGTCTTGCCAGAATGGAGCATCGCCCCGGTAAGGGCGGCGGTCTCTTCCGCGTTCATTCCCTTGAAGAACACCGCCATCGCCCAGGCGGACATCTGGTAGTCGGGAATTTCCCCCGCGGTGTAGCCCGCGATGAGGAACCGTATCTCGTCCGCGGAAAGTTCTTTTCCGGAACGCTTGTTCAGTATGATGTCAACCGCTCTCATTGTTCCTGCACTTCATCCCAGGTTGCCGGCCGTCTTCCCAGAATGTCTTCCATGATGACCGTAACGGCCGAACGGGCTTCCCTCAGGGAAAGGGCGTCCACAGGGACGCCGCCGTCCGCGGAGGATGAAAGCCAGCGCCTTGCCCCGGGGCCCAGCGCGATGAGGCCCGCCGCCGCGCCGTCTTCCCTGCCGCCCTCTCCGTAAAGGCCGGCGCAGCGCGTGCAGAGGAAGACACCCTCCCGCCTGTCGTACCATACTACCTCATCGCCCGCCGATTCACAAGCGCAGGAGGCGCAGGCAAGGCCGGGACGCCCCCCCAGAAAGGCCGCCCAGTCCCACAGGAACCGGATGAAAACACGGGAACAGCCTGCGGCGCGGGCTTCTTCCAGGCCGCCTAAAAAACGCGAGAACAGATCAAGGGCCGTCTTCCAGTTTCCCCCGCCGCCGTGCGATGCGAGTACGGTTTCCGCCCCGGCGCTCGCCGTCATGGTCCTTTCGTACAGTTCCCGGAGGGCCGGCCGCCAGGAAACAACATCGAAGTCGGTTACCTTGCGGGAATCCCTGACGGGATCGTGGTAGAGCCACACCGTCCCCGAATGGAAGGGCGCCGCATGGGCGCGCAGCCGGCTTTTGGGACCGCCGAAGACCGTGGCGCGGAGAATCCCCTCCTCGGCGGTGAGGAACCACACTTCCCTGTTCGATTCGCCCGAAGGGCGGGCGCGCAGGACAAGGGCGGTGCGGACAAGGTTCCGGCGCATGGCCTAGTTTATTTCAAGCGCGAAGATCTTGCTCTTTCGGCTCCGGTCGTAGCTTTTGCTCCGTTCCGCCGGAAGGCTCTCCACGCCGCTTTCCCGGAAGCCCAGCGATTCGAACCAGTCGTGGGCGCGGGTGGTAAGGACGAAGACGCGCCTCATCCCCTGCTTTTTCGCCCGGTCTACAAGATAGCGGATGATCCTGCTGCCGGCGCCCGCGTCGGTACAGGACGGATCGGTGGCAAGCGCCGCGATTTCGCCCTG
>JAIROE010000001.1 GCA_031257715.1 Treponema sp.
TCCCCTGCACGGGCGTTCAGAAGATTGAAGGATTCGGAACGCTCCCCGAAAAACGAAACTATTTTTTTCATGCTCTAGAGCCGGTCCTCTATGGGAGGCCGCACAAAACCTTCAGGAAAATCTTCCACCGCGCCGCCAACAATAGTATATTCCTTGCCGCTTCCGGTAAAAGATTCCTCAAGCCGCATATAGCTCTGCGGATCGAAGAGAGGGGTCGCCGAGAATCCCATAATGCCGGTAGCGGGGGCGTGCGTAAACGTATAGGCGATACTCTGCTCCCGGTAAATATGCCTGCCGTGTTCCAGCATGGATTCCATGGCCGCCTTGAGGGTGTAGTGGGTGGAACACATCTTGAATCCCAGTGATGTTAGTTCTTCCATGGTCACCGCCTGAACACCGC
Source organism: Treponema sp. (assembly GCA_031257715.1). The sequence continues at coordinate 401 of JAIROE010000001.1, forward strand.
CTTCGGCGCGCACATCGGCGAAGATCTTCCAGCCGGGAATTATTTTTGCCATTTCCCTCGCTTCATTCAGCGTGGAGACCTTTACCATCATGGCCAGATGCGCCCCCAAATCCATCGCGTCCCTCAGGCGTTCGGCGCCTTCCTTCATAGATGAGGGATCTTTTGGATCGGCGTTACTGCGGGCGATGAGCAGACAACCGGTATCTTTAAGCGCCTCAAGGGCGGCCTTTACTTTGGCAAGATAATCCTTCCGGGGCAGAATACCGGTGGAATTTTCCATGTCCCCGGCATCTTCAAGCTGAAGTGCGGCGGCGCCCGCCCGCGAAAGCCGCCTGGCAGACCGGTACACCGCCAGGGGGCCGCCGAATCCATCTTCAATATCGGCTATGAGGGGAATTGAGCTGGTTTGGGACACCCGGCTCACCACCCACTCCAAGTCGTTAAGGCCGGTAAAACCGTAATCAATGACCCCGTTCATGGCGATGGATACTTCTCCACCGCTGAGAAGACTTACCGGAAACCCGCACATTTCTACCGCACGGTTTGAGGCGCAGTCGTATACGCAGGGAACAATGAAACACCGGTCACTCTCTTTCAGAATCTGCATCAGCGTTTTTTTGCTTGCCATAATTTTCGGATCCTTCCTTATCTAAATGTTGCATATTTCTATTGTTGATGTAGTATACAAGATATATACAAGAAGATCAAGTATTTTTTTCAAAATTAAAGAGACTTTTTCAAGTTACATTTCGTAAATCTCGTGGAGAAAGAGCGCCGCGGCCTGCGCCACATTGAGACTTTCCATGAGCCCCGTGCCGGGGATGCGGAGCAGAACGGAACAGGCGTCCTTTACGGCACGGGGCAGGCCGCTTTCTTCATTGCCCATGACAAGGACCGTACCGGACCGCTCCGGGCCGCCGGCGTTCATGCCCGCTGCGATATCCGGCAGATCCCGAATGCGCCGCCGCGCCCGGACATCCGTTCCTATGGTCAAAAGGAGGCGGGAGGCGTCTCTTAAAAAGGCCGCAACGTTTTCCACCCTGCGTATCGTCACATGCTCCATACCGCCTTCGGCCACGCGGTAGGCGCTGGTAGTAAGAGAGGCCCCCGGATCATCCGAAGAAATCACCATATATGAACAATCAAAGAAGGCCGCGGCCCTGACGATGGCCCCGAGGTTGTGATCGTTCCCCACGGAACAAAGCACGATGCCGGTTTTTTTATCATGCGCCCATCGTTCAAGATCCTCCTTTCCCAGGCGCTCTATCTCGGGTTCAATGATCATCGCCACCACCCCCTGGTGATGGGCGCTCTTGCAGATGCGTTCCATCTCTTCATCCCCGCAGAGCTTGTAGGGCCGTTTCCGTTCGGCAAGCCGGCTGCAAATTCCGGAAAACAGCTTAAGCCTGTCTTCCCGGAGAAAGAGGCGGTTTATTTTTTCGGGATGATACTCCGCCGCCGCCCTGACGGCGTTGAGGCCGCAGACGGCAAGTTCATCGGTGAGTTTGTTGCGCATGGTTCAACTATAGCGGAAAAAACACATTTGGAGAAACCGTCCTGAAGGCGTCCGGGGCCGCTATGGTCAGATTTAACGTGACGCAATCCGGGGGCTTTTCCTGAAGATGTGAAAAGCGTATCATCATGATGTGACGGCAAGAAACGGCAGAACAGGAACGGGGAAAAAACAGGGCGGAACGCGGAGGGGGCGGCGCTCCGGCTCCGCAAAAAAATCCGCGGGACTCATCTTCTGGGCCGTTTTTTTCCTCGTCGTAGCGTTCCTCTTTCTTGCCAACCGGGAAGCGATACGGAGGACGCTGCAGAACACGGGGTTTCTGGAACGGCTCTCGGGAAGGCCGAAAAACACCCAAGCCGTTCCACCGCCTGAAAACACCGCAGACGATGCCGATGACACCGGCGGTGAAACGCGGGAACGTCCCGCGGCGGAAACGGAATCCCCGGTTCCGGTAGAACCTGACGCCCCGGCCCCCGCGCCTGAAAGCCCGGTCCCGGTAAATCCCCCGGCCGGGCCTGCCCTTCCCGCCCCGCAGTCCCGGCCTCCGCAGGCACAGCCGGAAACGCGCCCGGAACCTCCGGCGGCCCGGCCCGCTCCCGAATCACGGGAACGGGGGATCTACTTTATACGGATTGACAGGGACGGGACCATCCTCAGAACCAGAACCGCGCGGAAGATCCCCGCATCGGATTCCCCCATGATGGACGCCCTCGGGGCGCTTCTTGCCGGCCCCACGGCGGAAGAACAGCGCCGGGAACTCCGCAGCTTCATCCCGGAGGGAACGCGCATACTTTCCGCCACGGTGCGGGGCGGCACCGCTTACATCAGTTTCAGCGAGGAATTCCAGTACAACACCTACGGCGTGGAAGGCTATGCCGCCCAGCTCAGGCAGATCGTCTGGACCGCCACCGAATTCGCCAATGTCACCGATGTACAGATCCTCATCGAAGGCCGCCGCGTGGACTATCTGGGCGAAGGGATCTGGATAGGAAGCCCGCTCGGAAGGGACGCGCCGTAGCGGCCGCGGCGTTTCGCGCATAAAATCCCCCAAAATACCGCCGGACGGTTTTTTAAATGCGCCGTATGGCCTGAGCCCTGCCCGTTTCCCGGTCTATCTGCGCGATGACCCCCTGGACCGCGGAAACGGAGCCGCCGGCCACTTCCATGCGGTACAGCACCTGGTGGCGGGCCCTGTCAAGGCACACCCCCACGTCCATTCCGATAACGCCGTCCTGTATGCCGGTCATGCCGAGATCCGTGATATAGGCGGTTCCCCCAGGCAGAATGCGTTCATCCGCCGTCTGCACGTGGGTGTGGGTTCCCGCGACTAGACTCGCGCGGCCGTCAAGATAAAAACCCAGCGCCTCTTTTTCACGGGAAGATTCCGCGTGAAAATCTACCAGAATGACGCCGTTCATGACACCGGCCCTTTCAATAAATTCCGGCACGCCGCCGTCCGGGCCCAAAAGCGGATGGCTGTATGCGGACGGCACCCGGCCTTCCGCCGCGATGGCGTCAAATGTTCTAAAAGGACAGTCAATAGCCGTCATGAATTCCCTGCCCTGAAGGTTTATCACAAGACAGGACGCCGGCTCCGGCCCGGCCTTTTCGACGACAATCCAGCCGCGGCCGGCAGCGCCCGCGGGGTAATTCGCCGGCCGCAGTATCCGCCTCTCCGCATCCATGAACGGCAGAAAATCCCGTTTTTCCCAGATATGATTCCCGCCGGTTATAACATCCGCCCCGGCGGCAAATATGCGCCGCGCCGCCGCCTCAGTCATGCCGAAGCCGTCGGCGGCATTCTCGCCGTTAACCACCGCGAAGTCCGCGGCGTTTTCCCTGATCAGAACGGGAAGGCGGCTTTCAAGCGCGCACAACCCCGGTTCACCGACCACATCACCTATCATGATGACGCGCAAAACCGCCATACAATAGTTATGCACCGGCGCGGCACATTAATCAAGCCGTAGCGCCCGGCCCATTGCATAACCAACCCGGCGGCCGGTCCCTCCTGAACAAAAAATGCAACCTTTTCGAATTTACCGGAGTAAATAGAGTTGTTCAATAACTTCAGTTATTGAACAACTTCCGCTAAAAAATGCCAGATTTGGCTGATTACCGCAGGAAATCCGCCAAATCTGCGAGACTTGTGAAAGAACCAACCGGGTTCTTGAACAAGTCCAATGTTATAAAACCAGCAGTTTCCCTGCTTTGTAAGGATGTCTGTACAGTGAACAAGGGCATGGCGTGTATCATAACGTGGAAGGCCTATACATACACAATTGCGGAGAATCCCGCTGGCCCGGCAACCGCGGTATTTACGCCCTACGGCGGCAGCGCCGTTAATCTTGCGGAAGTTAAATGAGTCTTCCCGCCATGAATGGCGGGGTATCACTCGTAGAGCGGCGGGGAGGCTCGTTCTGCAAGGAAATTTATCATATGCGAATAAAGAGCTGCTCGATAACTGAAGTTATTTGGAACAGCTTCAACTGTTTATTTTAAGGAGAAGTATTATGCGGA
>JAIROE010000025.1 GCA_031257715.1 Treponema sp.
CTTGCGCAACACAGCCGTTTAGCCTTCTCCTTCCCGTTTCTCCAGTTCGCGCGAAAGGCGGTAAAATGTTTTCAGTTCCTCACGGGACGCAATGTCCGTGCGGGTATGGGTCAGGGCAAGGGCGAAGGGCTCAAGGTACACAAGCCGGTTTCCCAGATAGCCCAGCCTGATAAAGAGGCCCTCTTCTCCGCCGTCGGTGTTTTCCATTCCGCCGAACACATAATTCCCCAGCGACCAGAAAACCGCGCCGCCGTCTATCCATTCAAAGCCCTGCACCACATGGGGATGAGAGCCTATGACAAGATCCGCCCCGCCTTTTACAAGGTCCGTGTAAAGACGCCGCGTAGCCTCATTCGGTCGCCTGGACCATTCCTCCCCGCCGTGAAAAAGCACGATGTTGAGGGGCGGCGTTTCACCTTCCGCCCGCGGAAACCGCGAGGCAAGTTTTTCGGCGCCTCCCTTTCCGGCATGAAGTATTCCCGCCGTATCCTTTCCCGCCGCGACGGAAAGCCCGTCCCAGCCGTTTTTTTCACGCGGGTAAGAGGCAAGGCCGTAGACCCTGACTTCTTCTCCGTCCACGTCAAAGACCGCGGGGCGTGAAGCTTCGTCATCGTCAAGTCCGGCGCCGAGTATGCCGAGGCCCGCTTCTTTAAGGTGGACAAGGGTATCAAGAAAGGCGGTTTCTCCATAATCGTAAATATGGTTGTTTGCAACAAGTACCGCGTCAATGCCGGCGTCCGCAAGGGCCTTTGCGGTTTTCGGCGCAAAGCGGAAGTTGAAAGATTTCTTTATTTTTTCTCCGCGGCCGCTCACGCAGCCTTCAAGATTGACAAGGGCAATATCCGATCCGGCAAGCATTTCGGCCGTGCCGCCGAAAATGCCCGCCGGTCCTTCATCAAAAAGAATGCCGGCCGCCCCCCTGTCAAGCATGACATCCCCTCCCGAGGCAATCCAGATTATGCGGGGCGCGGAACGCGGAAGGGGGGAAGGAACCGCGCGTATCAGCGCTTCAAGCTCTTCAATTTTCTTTGCGATACGGGAAGCGGCCCTGCCCCGCGGGGGCTTTCCCCCCGCGCCCGAATCCGCCCTCACGCGGATGCCGCTTGCCCTTACCAGGGGGTAGCCCGGATCCCCGGCGGAAAGGCCGTCCACACGCAGGGCTACATCGGGGGGCTTTAATTCCGAAAGAAGGACAAGGGCTTCCCCGCCCTCCAGACAGCCGTCAAGGGATGTTTCCAGCCGGCCCGAAAGGGCGTTGTCCTTCGGCACAAACCATCTGAGCGAAAGCGGAATGCCGTCAAAACCATTAAACGTACTTTCGGCGCCGCCCTGCCACGGCGCCCACGACGAAACCATCTCCATGATGATGAGGGGGCCCTTCACCGTTTCCGCCTCGTCTTGGGAAACAAGGCGGAACGCCGGGCTTTTATCATCCCCTTCGCCGAAAAGCGATTCGGCAAAAGCCCGTTCGGCCGCGTAAAAATCCGAAGTTTCCCCGGCGTCAAATCCGTCATCCCGCAGTGTAACATAATCAACGGCGGGAGCGCAGGCACACACGATGAGGATAGCGCACAAAACAGGCGAAGCGGACAAAAGCTTCATGAAGGGAGCATACCATTTAGCGGCCGGGATGACAACATGCCGGGAAAATTATCATCAATGATATTGCAACGGCATTGTAACGCGCATGTTTTCAGGCGGCCTCTCAATCTTTCGAAAATTCACGGTATTCGGTGGGAAGCATGCCGGTCTGCTGTTTGAAAAGGCGGCTGAAATAGCCGGGATCGGAAAATCCCACCGCCCTTGCGATATCGTACATATTAATGTTCTTCGCGCGTGCAATAAGCTCTATGGCTTTTGTTATGCGTATCCGGGTAAGGTATTCGCCGGGGGAGACCCCCTTATAGTCCCTGAACAATTTACTGATGTAGGAAGGCACAAAACCAAAGTGCTTGGAAAGCGTTTGATTGGTAATATGACCGGCGTAATGATCGCAGATATATTTATCGATCATCTTCATCATGTCTTCCGCCCTGCTCATGGTCTGTTGATCCGAAAACAGGCCGATGAAAAGTTCAAGGAGCGCGCCGTGGAGTTTTTCCCATGAGGGGGATACGGAAAAGGCCCTGTCGAAGGAATTCTCCCAATCTACGCGGAGCGGGGCTCCCAGTTCCTTGCTGGCGGAAAGATACTGATATTTGACGATATTCAACATGGTTTCCGATGGACAGCCTTTTTCCTTCCAGCATCCGGTCATGTCGCTTAAAACCAGATGAAGGGACGGGATGTTTCCCGACCGTAATGCCCCGAGAAGTTTTTCCTCATGGATGACGCATTCATTAAACAATTCCCGCATGGACGCGCCTGCGGCGGTATAATTCCCCGCAAGGCATATTCCCCTGCCGAATACCCCGTTGTGCCTCATTTGCCGCAGCAAATTTTCAGCAAGACCGGCAGGCGTTCCCTGCGCCTCCAGTTCCCCGGCCAGTACCGATACCGGAGATCCGTTCCGGTTAAGCGCGTCATGGAATTTCAGTATAAATTCATCGGCTCTGTCTTTTCCGGAACAGCCCAAAAGACCGTACCAGTATCTGTTTCCGCGGCGGTTCCCCATCCATATTTTCCCGCCGTCTCCGGCAAGAGATTCGGCAATACGGGTAAAACCGGCCATATCAGGAAGAGGGCCGTCATCATTTTCCCCATCGAGCGAAAAAACAAAATTGCCGCAATGTATCAGAAAAAGAAGATAGTGGGAAAAACCGGGGGGCAGCCTGTACGCGGTTCCGGCGAGCGCCGCATCAAGACTGAATGTCCGCGGATCATTTTCCCCGAAGGAACTTTCCCTAGAAGGAGGGCGCGTTTCCCCTCCCGAAAGGAGCGGCTTTATTTCATTCAGCGAACGCCTGAGCTGCGCGGACGTTACAGGCTTCAAGAGATAATCCCTGGCGCCGCAACGCAAGGCCTCCTGGGCATAATTAAAATAATCAAAGCTCGTAACAATAACGGATACGACAGGCAAATGGTTTTCACGTATGTATCGGAGGATCTCAAGTCCGTCAGCCTTGGGCATTTTTATGTCGGTTATCAATACATGGGGCCGCAGTTTTTCCACATAGTCAATGGCTTCTCCGCCGTTTACCGCTCTTGCGACAATTTCATAATCACCGCATTCCTGCTCAATCATGGAGGCGAGGTTTTTTAAAATCAGCGCCTCATCTTCCGCTATCACCACCGAATACTTTGTTTCCATCTATCTCCCCTCCAAAGCGGACTATGGCGCCCCGGTACAGGGACTGCGCCGAAAAATGAATATTGTTGTTGTAAAGGAGGCGCAGCCGCGTAATTGAATTTACAAGGCCAAGTCCGCCCGTGCGCAGATCGTTGATTCCCCGAAGCACATCCTCAAAAAGGGACCTGCTTTGGGCGATTATGTCCTCCATGCGTACAGAGTCCACTCCCGTTCCGTTATCAATGACTTCGGCCGTCCATCTTTTCCCTTCGGCAAAAATATTGATGCTCACCGACCACGGAAACGGCGCGTTGACAAAGGCGTGCCTGAAACAGTTTTCAACAACGGTCTGCAGCATAAGCCGGGGAATGGGATAGTCGCCGCAAATCTCATCCATGTGAACGGAAAAAATAAATTCATCTGAATAGCGTATCTTCATAAGCCTGAGATAATTGCAGGTATACTCAAGTTCTTCCCGTATGGTGCTGTTGTCGCGATCAAATTTCATTACATAGCGCAGCATGTTCGAAAGCAGTTCACATATATCGGTAATCTGGGAAACGCCGTTCTCATAGGCTATTGCGTTGATATTGCCGATGCAGTTATACAGAAAATGAGGGGAAATCTGGGATTGCAGCGCCAGATACCAGGCCTCCCGTTCATTTAGCCTTGACTGCAGTGTCTGATTCATCGCCTCGCGTACCCGCGCAATCATCTCGTTGTAAAGCTGCTGAAGCTGCTTGAGATCTTCGGTGGAGGAACGGGAATCAATGACCATCTCCAGGTTGTCGCGGGTAACCCTCTGCATGGCGCGTATGATTTGATCCAGGGGCCTGGTAAGGTAACGGCTGACAAGGAGGTTAAGGGTCACGGCGACTATCATGAGAAAAAGAACCGCAATCAGCATGATCCCCAGATACACCAGAAAAAACCCCGAATGGTATTGCTGCAAGACAAGGATGCCGTACTCAAGGCCCTCAACCTGTCTCAGGCTTGCAAGGTATCCCTTCCCCGACGCCCCCTTGCGAAAGCCGTTTTTGAAGGCGCCGGAATATGAACCAAGGATAAATTCCGCGTCGGAAGTAAAGACATCTTCAGCCGGAGGATAATTGATGATCGTCTTCTGTCCGTCAAAAAGAAAAACGCGGATTGTTTCATCGGAACTGCCGCAGATGCTTTCTATTTCGGAACGGCTTTTCAGGACCTGAAGGATGCCCATGTCCCGTCCGGTGGGAGGATCATACAGCCTTCGTGAAAGTGAAAAATATTCAAGGCCGGCGCTGGCTCCGGTTACCCAGTACGAACGGTGGGGCCCGGTGAGGAGAAGAGAATTTGGATTATTACGGAGCCTTTTCTTTATATCAGCCATTACTCCCCCTTCGGCGTCGTTCCGTATTGTTCCCCAGTTGGTACTGCTTTGGGCGGTTGTTATAAAGGCCCTGTCGTTGTAAATATTGACAATGGTATTGGAAATATCCAGCCCCAGTATGACGAGCAAATTCTGAAAAACAATGTTGAGCTTGTCCCTGTTCTGATCAAAATAATTCAGGCCTCCCCTGTAATCAGTAATAGTTTCGCTTATAATGTCCATAATGCCCTGGCTAAAGAATATCCTGGTACTGATGCGGTCCATCTGACGGAATTTTTCCCTGATCCGGCTGCCGACATTTTCTGAATAGGCATCAAGCCCTGCCTCCGCACTGGCGCTGATATTATTGGAAATATAAATGCCTATCATGATAAAGGCTATGGTCAGTACAAGAATGAAGAGGAGCGAATACATAAGGAAAATACGGTTATGAAGACTTGACAGCATAAAAAGAATAATACACCCCAGAAAAGAACCTTGTCAAAGAAATTTAACAGAAACGTTTTAGTCCGCGCCAAATATTCGAGTTTAAAATTTTACCAGAATTTTTTTAATTTTTTCACTTTTCCGCTAAAGCATCTCCCCGTATAATGACACATCTTTCATGGAGGTATATTATTATGAAGAAAATAATGTTTGCGTTTCCGGTTTTACTGTCCATTCTGTCTCTCTTCTCATGTCAGGGCGGGAAGGAAGCCGGCGCCCGGAACGAGAAAATCACCCTGAGCGTGTACTGCTCAAAAGACGGATGGCGGGACATTTTCCTTACCGTGGCGAAAAAAATCGAGGAGGATCACGGTATTGCCATTGACCTTGTAACCCTGCCCAATGAACAGATAGAACCCGT
>JAIROE010000054.1 GCA_031257715.1 Treponema sp.
GAGCTTGAGGGCCGCCCTTGTAGCCAGTACCGAGTTACAGCCGTGGGCGATATTGGCGAAAGGCCCGCCGTGGATAAGACAGGGCGTCCCCTCGATAGTCTGAACCAAATTCGGCTGCAGGGCGTCCCGGAGCAACGCGGTCATGGCGCCTTCTGCGCCCAGGTCCCGGCAGTAGACAGGTTTCCCCGCATAGGTGTAACCGGCAAGGATACTCGCGAGGCGCTTCTTGAGGTCCGCAAGATCCGTGGCAAGGCAGAGAATCGCCATGACCTCGGAAGCCACGGTGATGGTGAAGCGTTCGGGCCGGGTAACGCCGTCGGCTTTCGCACCGAGGCCCACAATCACGTTCCGCAAAGCGCGGTCGTTCATGTCCAGCACCCGGGCAAAGAGGATGCGCTTGGGATCAATCCCCAGGGGGTTCCCCTGCTGGAGGGAGTTGTCGATCATGGCCGAAAGGAGGTTGTTCGCGCTGGTGATGGCGTGGAAGTCCCCGGTGAAGTGGAGGTTGATATCCTCCATGGGGAGCACCTGGGAGTAACCGCCGCCCGCGGCGCCGCCCTTCACGCCGAACACGGGCCCGAGGGACGGCTCCCGCAGGGCGAGAACCGCCTTTTTGCCGATGCGGTTTAAGCCCATGGAAAGCCCCACACTGGTGGTGGTCTTCCCCTCGCCGGCGGGGGTGGGGTTAATCGCCGTTACAAGGATGAGCCGGCCCGTCTCCTTTTTGGCAAAAAGCCGCGCCAGGAACTCTTTCGAGAGCTTGGCCTTGTACTTCCCGTAAAAATCCAGATCCTCCCCGGATATACCGATTTTCTCCGCGATCTCCGCGATAGGCCGCAATGTTGTGCCGCGCGCAATCTCAGCGTCTGTCAACATGATTAACTCCTATAAAAAAGCGGCGGCATCGCCGCTTATCTTTTTAATCGAACATTAACACGAAGTGTTAATGATAACTCCTATAAAAAAGCGGCGGCATCGCCGCTTATCTTTTATATCGAACATTAACACGAAGTGTTAATGATAACTCCTTATTCCTCAGTTCCCCACGAGTTCCGTCAGGGCAGGCACAATTTCAAACAGGTCGCCTGAAACGGCGATGTCCGCCATCTGCATCATCGGGGTATCCGGGTTCTTGTCGATGGCGATGATGGTCTCGCAGGACTGCATGCCCACAAGGTGCTGGATTTGGCCGGAGATTCCGCAGGCGATGTAGACTTTGGTCTGGACGGTCTGGCCGGTCTGGCCCACCTGATGGGCGTAGGAAATCCAGCCTGAGTCAACTGCCGCGCGGCTTGCGCCGACAGCGGCGCCGATTTTGGCGGCCAGCTTTTCGATCACCTTGAAGCCGTCGCTGCCCTTCATGGCCCGGCCGCCCGACACGATGATCGATGCGTCCGCCAGGTTCACGGTGGCTTCGGTATTGCGGATGTATTCGAGGATACGCTTGATCTTCGCGGCGTCTCCTGAGTCCAGGTCTTCGACGATGACTTGTCCGGTACGGGACGGGTCCGGAGCCGGCGCTTTCATGACCCGCGGCCTCACGGTGGCCATCTGGGGCCGGTGTTTTGAACAGCGGATGGTGGCCATGATGTTGCCGCCGAAGGCCGGCCTGGTCTGGAGGAGGTCGCCGTTTTCCGGGTCGATGTCAAGGCCCGTGCAGTCCGCGGTGAGGCCGCAGACCGCCATGACCGCCACACGGGGGGCCAGGGCGCGGCCCCGGGTTGTCGCGCCGCAGAGGATGATTTCGGGCCGGTACTTGGCAATGAGCCGGTTTAAGAGCCGCCCTTCAAGCTCATCGTTGAAACCCGCAAGACGGGGGTCTTCGGCGGCAATGACGATGTCCGCGCCGTAGGGAATGAGGGAAGGGGCGAGGTCTTTGACCTTCGCGCCGAAGAGCACCGCGCCGACTTTGCTTTTCCTCAAGGACGCCAGCTTCCTGGCGGCTCCGAGGAGTTCGTGGGTTACGGGGTGCATTTTCCCCTCTTCCGCAACTTCCGCCATGACCCAGATGTCCGAAAAACTCTGTTTGTCGCTATCGTTGGTTATCAGCATACTGTTTACCCGTCTTCCTTATAAAATTCCACGGCTTTTTAATTCTTTGAAAAGCTCCGATGCCGCCCGGGCCGCGCTTCCGCTTATCTTTTTGGAGGCCCCGCTCCGGGGAGGCGGCGGCTCGGTTTTGACGACCCTCGTGGGGGAACCGTCAAGGCCGATCTTATCGGCTTCCGTGCCGATGTCCGCCGGCTTCCACACGGGGATTTCGGCCTTTTCGGACAGGAGGCGGCCTTTAAGGGTAGGCACCCTGGGCGTGTTGATACCCTTGACCACGGTAACCACCGCGGGGAAATCGAGCTCGCAGACATCACAGCCGTCCTCGTGCATGCGCCGCAGTGTAAGGGTTTTGCCCGACACGGCGTCCACGGCCATGACGTGGGCCGCAAGCTGCCAATCCAGGTGGGCCGCGATGCCGGGACCAACCTGGGCAGTGTCGCCGTCGATGGCCTGCCTTCCGCAGAGAACCAGATCAACGCCGCCGATTTTCTCGATGGCTTTGGAGAGTATGTAGCTTGTGGCCCAGGTATCCGAGCCGCCGAAGGCCCTGTCGGAGAGAAGCACTCCCCGGTCGGCGCCAACCGAGATGGCCTCCCGGATGACATTGGAGGCCCGCTCGGGCCCCATGGACAGGGCGATAACTTCGCCGCCGTACTTTCTGCGCAGGAGCACCGCCTCTTCAACGGCGTAGGTGTCGAAAGGGTTGAGTGTCGCGGCGATGCCTTCCCGGACAATACGCTTGGTTTCCGGGTCTATCTTGGCGTCGGTGGTGCCGGGCACCTGTTTGATGCAAACGACTATCTTCATACAATTTCCTTATTTCCAGGTTTCGGAGATCAGGGGATACTGGGTTTTGAAGCCCAAAAGCGAGAGGTACACACCGCAATTGGGATACCAGCCGTGGATCTGCTTGAGGCACTCAATGGGATCAAAAGGGGTATCTTCGGGGATGGTGTATCCCACAGCGTCGGACAGGAGGCTGAGCTTCTTGCTCATCCAGGCTTCGATGATCACCGGCACGCCGGGGTACTTTGCGAGCATCTCGTCAATGATTGCGTTTTTCTCGATAATCGGCTGGGTGATGATGAACGAGGCACCGGACGAGAACTTCCGCTTGAGTTTCTCAAACTCGTGTTCGGGCGGCTCGTAAGGATTAAAGGATACGCCCATGGTAAAGGCCCCGGGGTACTCCCGGTTGATGTAACGCAAAAGCTCCACGGAAGTTACCGACTGCACATCGGCTGCGCCTACATCGGCGGGCTGCAGTTTAGGCAGCCGGTCGGAGCCGTCGCCTGACACCACGAGGAGGTACTTAATCCCCAGCTTCCCGCAGGAGTCGAGGATCTCGTGGAGATTTTCCTTCGTGTGGAAGGTGTTCAGGTGGATCATCACCTGTTCTCCGTTTGCCTTAAGGCCCAGTTCCTCGATGCACTCAGGCCCCTGGAATGCCAAAAGGCCCATGGCATTATCGGTGATGCAGGCGCATCTTCCGCTCTCCCGGACCTTCTCGTACTTATCCGTGAAAAGTTTCAAATCCGCATCAAGTTTTTCGGTCGCCTGTTTAGGCGGCAAAATCTCCACATGGTAGATTTTATTCTGAATGTGCTGACGCATGGGACAAGGCCTCCGATCAGTTTATAAGTCTAATAGGTCTAAAATGGAGAAGATCGGGAAAGTATGCTACAGTATTTTTTGTCCAAATATAGCAATATTTTGCTATCCTGCTTATTCCTTGATTTATTGGCTGAAAATCAGGATTATATTGCCAATTTTTTTCATATTAATTGACAGGAAAAATAAAAGGATTAATCATACTGATAATATCCTAATGGTGAGGTGCTTCCATGATTATTATTGGTGAAAAAATTAACGGATCGATTCCGAATATGGCAAAGGCAATTGCGGAAAAGAATGAGGATTACATTCGTAATTTGGCAAAAAGACAATCCCAGGCCGGGGCGAATTTTATCGACGTATGCGCCTCGGTTCAGCCGGATCTTGAATATGAAACTCTCAAATGGCTCATCGGCCTGGTTCAGGAAGTAACGGATACTCCTATTTCCGTCGACAGCCCCAATCCGAAGATCTTTGAAAAGGCGCTCCCGCTCTGTAAAAAACCGGGACTCATAAATTCCGTGTCCCTGGAAAGGAACAAAATCGATCTGGTATTCCCGCTGATCGCCGATACTGCCTGGAACTGCGTGGCCCTCCTCTGTGATGATGAGGGGATTTCCGTATCCGCAGAAAAACGGATTAAGATTTTCGATACTATTCTAAAGAAAGCCGCCGCCTGCAAGATCTCCCCGGATCGCATCTATGTCGATCCTGTGGTGGAAATGCTTGCCTCTTCGGAAGACGGGATCACCAAGATTATCACCACAATCAAAAAGGTGAGGGAAATATGTCCGGAGGTTCATATTACCAGCGGGGCCAGCAATATCTCCTTTAACCTGCCCATGCGTAAATTTATCAACCGGAGTTTCATCATCCTCTGCATGGGAGCGGGGATGGACAGCGCCATTGTCGATCCCCTCAACAAGGATATGCTGGGTCTTCTCTACGCGGCGGAGGCCCTTTTGGGCAGGGACGAAATGTGTATGGATTATATCAACGCCTTCAGGGAGGGCCTTTTCGGGGAAGCATAAAGAAGCCCAGCAGTTTGTTGCGCTTCGCGCTTAAAATCCAAAAAAATCGCCGATCAGGCGATTTTTTACCCTGCAAACTGCCAAAGCAGCCCGTCTATCGAAGGTTTTTTGACCGGAACCCGC
>JAIROE010000171.1 GCA_031257715.1 Treponema sp.
GATCCAAACGATTTTTCTGTGATAATGATCCACGAGATTTACTACAAATTTAATAAGAGTTTTGCGCAGCTGAGTCCACTTTTGTATGTTCATAACAAAATACTACCTGACGACACGTATCGACGAGAACAACCGCATGGGCGTGTCCATCCCCTTTGACATCAAATTTTCGATTTACGGCTTCAACAAAAAAGGAAGGGCGCTTTCCGAAACATATATAGCCGTGGAAAATGTCCTTGTCCTCATGTACAGGGCAAAGGGAAACCCTTCTTTCAATCCCTATACGGGGGAAGTAACGGAAGGCATCACTTCTTCCTACGAACTTCCCATACCGATGATCTCCATCGGGTACAGGTGGAGCTATTGATGAAAAACACGCGCGGTGTATACGGCGGGGGCGTTCCGGTAAAACGGAAGGCCGTACACGGCGGCCGTTCCGCCGTTTTTTCCGCGGTGTTTGCGGGGATCCTTGCGCTTGCGGGCATCCCTGTAATCACAGGCTGCGTCGCGCTTGCCGAGGCGGGGGGCAGGATAGCGGACGGCTCCGCCTTTGCGGAAAAAACTACGGCGCTGTACGAGGGGGAAAAGATACGCCTCCGCAAGACGCTCCGGGGAAACGGGGAAAGGTCCCTTCTTATTACCATGGAAAAATATCCGGCGGCGGTCTTCCGTGCTTCCGATCCCGGGGAAGGGGGAAGTTTTTATTTCACCGCCCTTGAATACCTTGGGGGAAGCTATTCGGGATGGAACGAATTTACCCTTGAGCTTTCGGGCGCGGGGCGTTTTATGACGGACAACGGCGGCGGCGGGCTTTTTCTTGAAGGGCCCCTTGAACCGGTGCGGATTTCGGCGGGACGGATACGGCGGGACGAAACCCGCATCACCGGGGCGCAGGCGCTTACAGCCCTCATGAACAGGCGGGAGCGCATTGCCGCCCTTGCCCGATGGATGCGGGAAGAGGCCGCCGCGCGGAAGATCCCCCTTTCCTTCCCCGACGGCGCCGCCTTTGAACGGTACTGGAAGCGGCTCCTCCTCCCGGAGTTGGTCCCCAAAAAACAGCGTCCCGCCGTATGGAAAGCCGAAGGCGCCGAATGGACATGGAAGGAGGACGTGCGCTGGAACACCTCGTACACCGCCCTCCTCTTCCCGGAAGAACTCGGGGTGCTCCGCGACTCGGGGGCTCTTCTGCGGGACTGGGAAGAGGCCGTTGAATGGATACGCATCGAATATGAATGGGATGATATTGTACGGCGTCTTAAAGGCGGAATAATCATGAAAAGGATAAAGTGAGGCGGGCATGAACGGAGAAACGGTTTCCTTTTCCCTGTTGGAACTTTTCAGGCTTGGGGGCGTCTTCATGTGGCCCCTGCTCTTCTTTTCCATGGCGGTGATCACCATAGTTCTGGAACGCTGCATCTACTTTGCGTATCACAACCTGCGCCTTGACGATCTTGCGGAAAAGATGGCGGAATACCTGCGGGAAAAGGACGCCGCGGGAGCCGCCTCGTACCTTGATTCCCGCGTAAAGCGCCGTATGGGGGCCCGTGTTCTTCTGGCATTGACACGGCGGATACCGCCTCTGGCAAAGACGCTCTCCGAATACCGCATCGAGAAGGCCGTCGAGGCGGAAGCTGCCGACTGCGTCAATTCCCTCGAAAGGGGCTTCAATTTTCTTGCGGCGCTGGGTTCCCTTTCGCCCCTCACGGGTTTTCTGGGAACCGTTTCGGGCATGATAGGGGCCTTCAGGTCCATAGCCGAAGCGACGGAAGTCAACGCCCAGATCGTGGCAAACGGCATCTACGAGGCGCTCATCACCACGGTCTTCGGCCTCATCATCGCCATCATCGCCATGGCGGCCCATTCGATTTTCGCCCACATCGTGGATGACTTCAGCTCGCGCGCCGAAAAGACCTCCTCGGATCTCATCGCCCTCATCATGGACCAATTCGAAGAAGAACAGTCATGAACTCAAGGAGGATAAAAAGGCGGAGCTTCGGCGAGTCAAGCGCGGCCAGTGACATGGCGTTCCTCCTTATTATCTACTTTATCGTGATAGCGGGCTTCAACGTGAACAGGGGCTTCCTCGTGAACCTTCCCGCAAAAGATTCCGTGCGGCTCATCAGGCATAACGATCTTCTCCGTTTCGAACTTGACGGCGAAGGGAACATCGTTTATGGAAACGTGAGGCGGGACATTGCCTTTGCCGAACGGGAAATACGGAGGGCGGTAAGCGCCAACCCGAACCTCGCGGTGCTGCTTGCAATAGATCCCTTCTCCCCCTGGCAGAATGTGGTCTCCTTTGTGGAACTGGCCCAGGATCTCAGGGTGGATTCGTTCTCCTTTGTGATGAAAAAGGAAAACCCGTAACGGCGCTGCCGGCGGCGGAGGAAAAGAGGTGAGATTCAGGAGACGGAAAGGAAAACAGTTTTTTATTCCCCTTAACTCCATGTCCGATGTGGCGTTTCTCCTTCTCATCTTCATCATGCTTGTCGCACTGATAAACTACCGGAAGGAAGTGAAGATAGAATATCCCGAAGCGAAGAGGGCGCTGCGGACCAGTGCGGAAAAGAACCTTGAAATATGGATAGACAGGGACGGCGGCGCCTACCTTGACGGCATTCCCGCGGAGAAGAAGGATGTTGAAGAGAGGATCGCCGCCCTGTACCGTTCCGCGCCGGATACGCGCGTTCACATCATCGCGGACCGGAACACGCCCTACGAAAAGATAGGATCGATTCTTGAAATACTGCAGATCCTCCAGTACCGCGTGGTAAGTTTTGTGGTAAAAGATGAAAAGCCATAACCGTCTGCGGCTGCTGCTTTTTGCGGCCGTCGCCGTGCTTCACGCCGTCCTGCTCTTCACCATCGTCTTTACCGCAAAAAGCCCCCCGGCGCCTTCCCGGGAAGCGCGGGTCATGAAACTCACGGACATTGAGGAAGAAGAAGAGGAAGAAGAAAAGCCGCCGCCCCCGGAACCCGGGGAACTTCCCGCACAGGTCGACGACGCCGCCGAAACGATGATCGAAACCGAGGATGTCCCCGCCGTCACCGCGGCGCCTGCGGCCCGGCCGGCCGAAGAAGAACGCTACCTTCCCATGCATCAGGTTTCCGTGCCACCCGTATTCGACGAAACGCTCATAACAGGGCTCCTTGTGTATCCCCCTATCGCCCTCCGCTCCGGCACGGAAGGGCGCGTGATCCTCGATCTCTTCATAGACCGGACGGGGCTCGTGCGGAACATCGTCATCATGCGGGAAGATCCGCCCGGACGGGGTTTCGGCGAAGCCGCGGTCCGGGTCTTTACAGGGCTGCGCTGCATGCCCGCACAAGCGAACGGCACGCCGGTTTCCGTGCGTTACCGCTACCCCGTAAGTTTCAGGATCAGGCAGTAGTTTTTGTTTTCTTTAACACTTCACCGTAGAAATGCATGGACTCTTCAAGGCCGACAAGATCCGAGACCGCCTGGGGCCGGGTGTTAAGGATGCGGGAAAGACAGTACACGTAAGTTTTCATAATGTCTATTATCCGTTTTTCCGCCTCGGTCCTGCCGTGTCCGGCAAAGACCCGGCGTATCTCCTCATCCACGCCCTCCTCAAGGCGGTTCAGAAAAACCGACAGCGTTTCGGCGGAGGCGGCGAAGTCGCATTCCTTCTTTTCCTTTGCCTCCCGCAGGAGAGGCGCGACAAGATCGACGTAGAATTTCCTGTCGTATTTGCGGAGCCTTTCCTTGAGCATGACGCTGCTTTCATCCTGCCTGAGCTTGAGGTATTCGGACACAAAGGTAACCGCGCTCATCCCCATGCCGCGCGAAATATCGAGTACGCGCCTTAAGCGCCTCAACACGGGCTCCGGGGTTTCCGCGGGCTCGGCGATGGGCCGCGCCGCCCGAAGGAGCGCCTCGTAATGATCGGCGCACATGCGTTCAAGCAGGGCTTCCTTGGAGATAAAGTGGTGGTACAGCGCACCTTTGGTCAGGCCGGAATGATCGGCGATTTCCTGCATCGATGTTTTTTCATAACCCTGCCGCATGAAAAGTTCCTCGGCGGATCTCATGATGTCGACAAACGTTTCGGCTTTCTGTTTTTCCCGTCTGTTCATGTTTTTTCCTCGTGGGCATAACCGCCGGTCTTAAGCTCGCCGGGGTTAAGGGCGTAATACAGCGCGGTTACCCCCGCGCCCGTGACAAGCATGGCGATAGTTAACACGAAAGGAAGGTTCCGTGAAATGCCCGAAAGGATTCCCCCTATCCAGCCGAAGGGGGATGTGGCGAACATGATGATCATGTGCTGAATGGACATGACCCGCGCCCTTTCCTCCCTGTTGACATGGAGGGCCACAAGGGACTCGGCAAGCATTGCCAGCGTGCCGGAACCGAACCCGTCGCAGGCAAGGGAAACGGAAAGCAGCACATACCGGAACATCCCCGTAACGGGCGTAAGGATAAGCAGGGTCTGGCCGGCAAGATAGACGCCGAAGCCCAAAAACAGGGGCGTCCTCAATGTGAGCCGCGCAAGAAAGGGAACCACGGTAAAGAGGAACACGATGGCCAATACGGAGCGGAGCATGGGAAAGATCGGCAGCAGCGGATCGGGGATAAGGAGCTTCCTGCTTACGATTACCTGCCAGAAGGTGGTGTTTACCATGCCGACGGCTCCCACAAGGGCCGCGATCATCAGCGAAAAAACCGTCCCTTTTGATCTTGCCACTATTTTGAACACCCCGCCGTATCCCTTAAGCAGGCTGAAAAGGCTCTTCCCCTTTGTCTCCCTCATGCGCACAAGGCCCGTCGCCGTTTCGCGGGAAACGGCGTACAGGATCACAAGCTTGGTGGTCATCACCACAAAGGCGTTGACATAGAGTATCCGTATAGCGGGAACAAGCGTAAGGCGTGAAACCAGCAGGGAGGAAATGGGAGCAAAGAGGACGGAAAGCTGGCCGCATATTATCACCAGCGAATAGATCCTCGTGATCTGGCTTTTTTCAGCGTCTTCCACCATGAGGCAGTCCCATGAATTGGTGGTAACCTTCATGGCCCCGTTGAAAAGGGCGGCGACAAAAAAGAACCAAAAGTCCCGGGCCACCATCCAGATGAGGCAGGGAATGCTCCATGAGATAAAATCGAAGATTGCCGTCGTCCTGCGCCGGCCCAGCTTGTCGGTAATGGCCCCGGAAAGGAAGGCAAAGAACACCTGCACGAGCATGTAGACTGTGGCGATAAACCCCACCTCTGAATCCTTAAGTCCCAAGGCAAGCATATAGACGGATGCGTAGGGGAGGCAGAGGTTCATCGAAAGGCCCAAGAGAGGCTCGGTGTATACGCAGGCCCGGGGATTGCCCCTGAGGCCCGTCAATGTTTTGAGAAGGGGATTATTCACGGCCGTCACATGGCAAGGGTTGCATGCGTCTCCCTGAGCTGTCTGCGTATGGGAAGTTTTTGCGGACATTTTTCCTCGCAGGCCCCGCAGTCAACGCAGGCGGCGGCATTGCTGTAGTTCCGCCAGTCTACCTTGCCTATTTCCGCGTAGGCCGACTTCGCGTACTCGGTGATCTTGTACACCCGGTGATAGTTCATGATGGTAAAAACTTCGGGGATGTTGATTCCCTGCGGACAGGGCATGCAGTATTTGCAGCCCGTACAGTAGAGCCCCGCGAGGCGCTCGTTTTCCTTCATCATGGCGTCTATCCGTTTGAGTTCTTCGGGGGAAAGGGGCCTCGTGTTATCCGCAAGCGCGGCGTTTTCCTCAAGCTGCCCGATGCTGCTCATGCCCGAAAGGGCTATGTGCACGCCGGGATTGTTGAACACAAAGCGGAGGGCCACTTCCGCCGAACTCTGCACCCTGCCGGGAAGCAGCGCCCGTATCACCTCCGAAGGAGCGCCGAGCCTTCCGCCCCCCACAGGCCCCATGACAGCGATGCCGAGCCCTTCATCATGGGCAAAATCGATGTCCTTCTCATTGGAAAGATCAAGGAGGTTGTACTGGCAAAGAACGGATTCAAGCACGCCGTCCGCGCGCCTTATGATCTCCCCCAGGTTCCCCGCCTTGTCGTGGAAAGAGAAGGAAATGTGCCTTATGAGTCCCTGCTGTTTCAGTTTCTTCGCCCTGTCCCAGGGGCCGTCCTTGACCCGTATCTTGTTTATAAAGGTATCAAGACTGATCCCCCAAAAATGGTAAAAATCTATATAGCCGGTATCGAGTTTTTTAAGCGATGTCTCAAGGCGTTTTTCGTAATCATCACCCGAATCGTTTTCTATGGGATTCTTGGTGGAAAGATACACTTTCTCCCGCTTTCCCTTGAGGGCCTTGCCCACAATGACTTCGCTCAGCTTGTCGCAGTAATAGGGCGCCGTATCAAAATAGTTCACCCCGAGTTCCATGGCCCTGTGGACAAGGGCTATGCTTTTTTCCTCGTCATAGATGGTCTTCCCGTCTTTTTCATACGACGGAAACCGCATACATCCCATCCCAAGCCGGGAAACCCTCTCTCCTGTTTTCCCATATTCAACGTACTGCATGATATCTCCTCTCTTCGCCCATA
>JAIROE010000229.1 GCA_031257715.1 Treponema sp.
TAAAGCGATCCTCTTTGGTTGCAATGAGTTTTTCAATGTCACGGCGGAGACGTCCAATGTCGGGCTGCGGGAATTGGTAATCGCAGTTTTCCAGATCCTTTATCTGCGGATCTTCAACAACGCCTATGTCCTTGTCCGCACCGCTGCGATTCCAGACAACGCCGAACTCATCCTTAAAATGTTCACTCCGATCCGGCAATTCGCTGGGCCAGCCCCAATACTGGGCATAATGGAGATATGTATCTATCTTTTTTTCTATACCGGGATCATGGGTAGCCTCGATCAGCCGGGAGAGCGACTGGGCGGTAAATTCAATATGGTAGGGGATGGGATTGGCCGGCTTATGGCTCAAGGCCGCAATAACAGTATCTCTCCGGTTCATGGTCTCATTTTGAGCTTGATTTTTAAGAGCGGAATAGTATAAAATGTTCATTTATTAGAAAAATTGTTCAATTTGTGGCCATATTTTGGGGGCGCCGAAAATGGATGTAATCTGGAACCAGAACAAGATGATGACCCTGCTGCAGAACTTTTATACGCTCATAAAGGTGAGGGTTGGTTTTTTTGACCTGGACGGCAGGGAAATCATGGCTTATCCTGAATCGCGGACGCCTTACTGTACTCTCCTCCGCAGCAATAAAAAAGGGGATGCCGCATGCAGGAAATGCGACCGGGATGCTTTTCAGCGGGCCGCCAAATATCAGAGCCCCTATATTTACCGGTGCCATGCCGGGCTTACGGAAATGATAGCCCCCATTCAGACAAGCGCCGATGAGCGGGTGGGTTATCTTATGATCGGTCAGGCAAAGCCGCCCGGAAACCGGGAGCAAAAAGAATGGGAGGAGATTTACCTCAAAATTTCCGGTACGGGTATTTCTCCGGATGAGCTTAGAGCGACCTGGTCGGAGTTAACGAGCCTCAAGATGGATGAGGCCCGATCCTGTGCCACTATCCTTCAGTCTCTGGCAGCCTATGTCTGGCTGGACAACTATTTCCGCATTCAGAAGGAGCCGCTTTCAAGCCGGGTTAAAACATATATTTGCGAGAATCTGGACAAGAATTTATCGCTGGATCAGATAGCCTGCAAATTCTCTGTCGGCAAAACCACCCTCTGCAAGACCATCAAAGAGGATTTGAATGTAACCGTGAATGAACTGATTCGTTCCCTTAGGATTGAAAAGGCCAAGGAGCTTCTCGAATCTGATATGGAACTTATTTCGGAAATTGCCGAAGCAGTGGGTATCATTGATTACAATTACTTTACCAAGGTTTTTAAAGAAGAAACCGGCGTCACCCCTTCGGTATTCCGCCGTCTCTGTGAAAAAGAATATCTATACCGGCAGCAAACAAAGATCCGATAAAAACCCCCGTGGCAGCCACGGGGGTATCCGTATAGACAGACTCTAATTAGTGTCTGTCCACAAAGTCGGTTACTTTGCGGACTCTAATTATAGAAAGACCTGCAGACTTCCGCGGCGGAAGCTGCATCCGGCGTATACGCATCGGCGCCGATTTCATCGGCAAAACTCTGGGTTACCGGAGCGCCTCCGACCATGATCTTTACCGAATCCCGAAGTCCGGCGTTTTTAATGGCTTCGATAACGTCTTTTTGGGCCATCATGGTGGTAGTCAGCAGAGCGGAAAGGCACACGACCTTTGCGCCGCTGGATCTTACGGCTTCCACAATTTTTTCTTCATTACAATCCACCCCGAGGTCTTCCACTTCAATGCCCTTGCCTTCTACCATCATCTTTACCAGGTTCTTTCCGATGTCGTGAAGGTCACCCTTAACCGTACAGATAATCGCCTTGCCAACCGGTTCTACTCCCGCCTTGATCAGCGCCGGCTTAAGGGTAGCCGATGCGTTATTCATGGCCCGGGCGGCGACAAGCACTTCGGGAACAAAGACTTCGCCCCGTTTAAACTTCCCGCCGATTATATTCATACCTGCTATAAGTCCCTTTTCCAAAATATCCGGTGCGGGAGTGCCGGCTTCAAGCGCCTTTTGAACTGCAACCACAATGTCTTTGGCCTTCCCTTTTTGCAAAAGTCCGGAAATTTCATCAAAAACCGCAAAATCATCACTCATACGTTATACTCCTCTTATGAAAGATTGAAACAGTATAATGCTGTTACAAACTATTATCTTTAACATATTTGCTAAAAAATAGTAATAGCTTGTTAAATGAAGCTGTTTCAAAAACTGCGGGAACGGCGCAGGCCGCAGCATCATGCCGGGGATCCCTCAGCCGCCTCAACCACGTTCCGCATCAGCATGGCGATGGTCATGGGACCTACGCCGCCGGGTACGGGGGTTATCCAGCCGGCTGTTTTTTCGACAGCCTCGTAGTCAACGTCGCCCCGGAGGATAAAGCCGGACTTTTTCGCGGCATCGGGTATCCTGTTTACGCCAACGTCGATGACCGCAGCGCCGGGCTTTACCATGCCGGCGCTTACGAGGCCGGGCTTCCCCGCGGCGGCGATAAGGATATCCGCCTGTTTTGTGTAAACTGAAAAATCCGGCGTTCCGGTATGGCAGATCGTTACCGTGGCGTTCACCTCCCGTCGTATCAACAGGTTGGCCAGGGGCTTCCCGACGATGTTCGAGCGGCCCAGGATCACCGCGTGGGCCCCGGAGGTTTTTATCTTCATCTCCTTGAGGAGGTACACGATCCCGTGGGGTGTACAGGGCAGAAAGCCCGGCCTCCCGAGTACCATATTCCCGACCGACACGGGGTGAAAGCCGTCCACGTCCTTTTCGGGGCTGATTGCGTTTATCACCCGGTCTTCATTGATGTGGGCCGGGAGCGGCAGTTGCACGAGGATGCCGTGGACTTTGGGGTCCCCGTTGAGCTGCGCAATCAAATCGAGAAGCTCCGCCTCCGTTGCGGCCGCGGGGAGCCTGATGTCCCTGCCGTCCATCCCCGCTTCCGCCAGGGCTTTTTCCTTGCCGGTAACGTAGGACACCGACGCGGGGTTCTCCCCTACCAGGACAACGGCCAGACAGGGCTTTACGCCGCGTTCCTTCAGCTTTTCCGTGCGGCCCCGTGCGTCCTCCCGGACTTTTCTCGCAATTTCCTTCCCGTCAATAATTACCGCCACAGATCACTCCTTCAATCATACAGATCACTCCTTAAAGGCTATCCAGTAGAGTCCCCCAACCATCCCCGATCCGCCGGCAATATTTCCCAGCGTAACGGGCAGGAGGTTTTTTACAAAAAAGTTAACCCAATTTAAGCCGCCGAGCTCTGCGGACGAAAGGCCCGACGCGGCGGCCCAGGCTTCATTCGTTTTGGCGAAAATGCCGGCAGGTACATAGTACATGTTGGCGATGCAATGCTCAAAGCCCGATGTAACGAACAGGAAGATGACGAAAAAGCAGGCCAGGAGTTTTCCGGGGAGTTCTTTCGACGCGAAAGACACCCACACCGCCAGGCACACGAGCCAGTTACAGAGAACGCCCAGCGCAAAGGCCGGCCAGAAAGAAAGGGCCGTTTTTCCGGCGGCGATTTTTACCGTCATGCCGCCCGCAAGACCGCCGCCTGAGGAAAAGAGGCCGGACTCATACATCAGCCATGCGATAAAGAGTCCCCCGGCAAAGTTTCCCAGGTAGACCGTAATCCAGTTGGCGAACATTTTGGAGAGGGGCACTTTCCTGTCAAGAACGCCGGTGATGATGAGGCAGTTTCCGGTAAAGAGTTCCCCTCCGGCGATCAGCACCAGCATGAGGCCGACGCCGAACACGGTTCCGGCCAAAGCCCGTCCCAGCCCGTAAGTTTCCGGCGCGGACAAAAGGCCGAAGGCCGCCATGGTGGAGCCTTCGGCGCCAAAGGCGATGAACACACCCGCAAGGAACGCGAGTATCACCGTACTTAAAAACCTTCTGCCGGTTTTCGCCGCTGCAACCTTGACGGAGTATTCAAATATCTGCACAGGCGGCAGGATTTCCATGTTAGAAGATCCCCAGTATATTCCCGCTTTCGTCCACGTCGATGTCCAGGGCCGCGGGGCGTTTGGGGAGGCCCGGCATGGTCATGATCTCGCCGGTAACGGCAACGATGAAGCCCGCGCCCACCGAAGGCCGCAGTTCCCGCACATGGAGGGTAAAGCCTTTCGGGCGGCCCAGAAGGGCGGCGTCGTCCGAAAGGGAGTATTGGGTTTTTGCCACGCAAATGGGAAGTCCCGCAAGGCCCAGCTCGTTTATCTCCTTGATGCCCTTGTCGGCATCGGCGCTGTAAACCACATCGGCGGCGCCGTATATCTCCTTAGCCAGGACGGCGATCTTCTCTTTCACCGGGAGGCCCGCGTCGTAGAGCTGGCGGCACGCGGCCTTGCCGGAATCCGCC
>JAIROE010000216.1 GCA_031257715.1 Treponema sp.
AGGAAATTTATTGTACTGGCCGGGGCCATACCCCGATCCAAAAGGCGGCTTACAACATTTTCGGTGGTGGTAAATTTTCCGGAGCAAGCTCCGGGGTATGGACCCCGGCTTCCAATCAAGGAGTTATTCCATGAAAAACCGCATTATTTCAGGCGGCGCCGCGATAGTTTTCGGATTGCTTATCGCGCTGGGACCGCAGTTTCTGTTCAAGGTATGTCCGGTTATGGGGGACACGATTATGAAGTGTCACTGGTCCGCCAGGGCGGAAATCGGCATTGGGGGGCCCTTAATCGCCGTTCTGGGCATCGGCCTTGTCTTTTTTGCCGATCCCAAAATACGGCTGGGACTGAGCATCGGGATTTTTCTTTCCGGCGTACTTGCGCTTCTTGTCCCCCACGCCCTCATCGGCGGCTGTGTCAATCACACAATGCCCTGCCGCAAAATCGCGTTTCCCGCGATTACCGTTATTGGCGTTTTACTGCTGGCAACAACGGCCCTTAACGCGCTGTATCTTGCCCGGAAGAAAAAATGAATTCGAGTTTTTGCCTGTCGGCAAGAAGCAGGCGGTTGCCGGGAAACAGGGCGAGCCCTTCATCAAGAATCCTCCGCGCCTCGTCAAAATTTCTCGTGTTGTAGGCGTCGGCAAAGCGGTTGTGATATTCGGCCGCGTAATTGACGCGGTAGTTTTCCAGCGCCTGCTCCCACCGGCGGCTGGAGCCGTAATCGGCCGCCGCCTTTTCAAGAAAGGCGATGGCCGCGGACCAGTCCCGCGCAGGCGGAGCGGCAAGAAGGGCGGCGGTTTTTTCAACGACGAATGTCCGCAGTTCCGCTATCCGTTCCGCCGGAAGAACGGCCCGCTTCTCCGCGGCGGCAATGGCGGCAAGCGCCCCGCCGGCTTCGTCCGCGCTTTTAACCGCCTGCGCCATTTCGGCAAGTTCCGCTTCAAGCACCATCGCGTCCATCCTTTCGTAATTTTCCCCCGAAAGAACGGAAGCGCGGGCGGCAAGAAAATCGCGCGCGCCCGCGGCCTGCTTCTGCCGTATGAATTTCACCAGCCTGTTGTTAACCGCGGCGTTGATAAATTCCTGCCACCGTTCACTGTCCGGATACGCCGGCTCCGCAATCGCCGCCCAGCGCAGGGCGTCTTCTTCCTTTCCCGCCCCAAGAAGCGACGCGCCGAAATTGAAAATCCGGATCACAAGATCCCGCCGGGGATCTTCAAAAAAGAAATTGGAGGTCGGGTCAGGCCTGCCTTCAAGCAGCGCCGTCCTCTTCACGGCCAGCGGCACCGCTTCGGCAAAACGTTTCCGGTTTTCCAGATCGGCGATGCGGTTGGACAGGATAAGGGAAACCAGTTCAATGGGCGTAATGGAAGAACGATCGCGGTAATTTCCGGCCGGGACATAGGCAAAACCCGTCAGCCTTCCGAAGCCGTCATGGAATTCCTTCCGGTTTCCCGGATCGAACCCGTAAGGGGAGGTTGTTTCAACATCGACCGGTTCACCGTCCACATCCACCTGGACAAAGGCGTGATCCTTTGTCATCACCCCTCGGGCATCAAGCCCCGCCGACTTCGCAAGGATGAGGTACAGAACCGCCGATGAGACGCAGTTGTACCTGCCGTTTTCAAGCAGGGTATCCACCCGGGTCTGAAGCAGCGAATAGGATTTGAGGAATTTGGCATGCATGAACGAAAGAACATATTCGCCCCGCTCCCTGGCGCCGGATGGAAGATCGGCGCCAAGTTCCGCCGCTCCCGCCCGTATACGCTCCATGAGCCGCGCGGAACCGGCCTCGTTTTCCGCCGGGGTGGAAGACGCCCAAAGGCTTATTTCGGCGAGATCTTCCCATGAATAACCGGCGTTTCCCCATTCGGCGTAAAGAACGGCCGCCCGGTCAGGTTCAAGGGAAGGAAAGACGGAAGGCGGCCGGGCCGCCGCGGAAACAGGCGCAAATGCGAAAACGGCCGCAAACACAACCGGCGCGAAAAACAAAACCGGACGCGGCCGGGAAAAACGTTTCATACCTGTGTACAGTATACCGCAACCCGTTTTTCGTTGTACACGCCGGCGGCACGGCCCCTATTTTACAGCCAGGTTAAACACCCCGTCCCAATCCGCGCCGGGCGGGTTTTTAAGGAAATCTTCGCAGCGGGACAGGTAGAGCCGGGCGGGATTGTCTTCCGGAAAAAGGCCGGCAAGGCCCCGGAAATCATCCGCCGCGCCCGTCCAGTCCTGTTCCTCAAAACGATCAAGGGCCTTTTCAAAGCGCCCGATCTTCTCCTTCTCCCGGTCTTCCGCGGCGTCCACCGTTTCCACAAGTTCATAAATCCGAACCGGCTCATTGATGCCCACCACGCGGACCCTGTCAAGGCGGCGGGTCAGAAACCGGTTCCCCGCTTCCCTTACGGTAGATTCGGTGGCAAGAATCCACGTCCCGTACTGTTTGTTAACCCCCTCAAGGCGGGCGGCAAGGTTTACCGCGTTTCCCATAATCGTATAGTTCATCTTGTTTTCCGTGCCCATGTTTCCCGCCACCATGTCTCCGGTATTAATGCCGATGCGCGTCAAAAGAGGGACGGAAGACAGGCCCTCTTCCTGTATGATTTTATTAAGCTCCTTTTCGGTACGTTTGATGGCAACCGCCGACATACAGGTCCGCACGGCGTGGTCTTCAAAGGCCAGCGGGGCGCCGAAAAAGGCTATAATGGCGTCCCCCTCGTACTTGTCGATAGTTCCCTTTTCTCTGAGGATCACGTCGCTCATGGCGGTAAGGTAGCGGTTAAGAAGGCTGACAAGATCTTCCGGGTCAAGCCGTTCGGACACGGAGGTAAAACCCCGTATATCCGTAAACATGGCGCTCATGTGCCGCTTGACGCCCCCCAGCTTGAGCAGGGAAGGGTCGGCGATTATCGCCTTGACCACCTCGTCGGATACATAGGTATCAATAGCCTTGCGGATAAGTTTCTTTTCCCGGTTGGAGGCCACGTAGACGATAATCTCGCGGCCAAGGACGGCCAGCACCAGGGCGAACAGGGGGCCGGTAATTCCCAGGTACACCCCCCAGGACCTGAAAAGAAACAGGGAAACCAGAAAAACCGGCACGGTGGACAAGAGCCCCAAAACCGGCCTGAGCCCGTCACCAAGACGGGACAGGAGGAGCATCAACAGCGGCGTGATGATGAGCATGTAAAGAACATTCCACCAGGGGGAAATGAAGGTGATGAAAGATTCCGAGAGAACCATGTCCAGCACCACCCCCTGGGTGCCGACAT
>JAIROE010000253.1 GCA_031257715.1 Treponema sp.
CAGATTCCGCAGGGCTCATAGCCGTCCCGGACGGCGGTCTCAAGGCTTACGGCGGTCTTTGAGCGTCTGAGGGACATGCAGTTTTCACGGTGATATTTTGTACCCGTGCTGGTAACGTAGACGGTTGTATTTTCGTCCGCCCCAATGAGGAGAAAGAAACCCGCGGCAGCGAGGGCCGCGAGAACCGGCGCCAAAAAAAACCGGGGCTTTATCTTCATGCTTCCGCGCTTTTGGCCCAGTATATCCAATATTGCGCCGGAGGGTAAAGCGGCCAATACTTGATAGATGGACACGAAAAAGCGGGCGGGCATTATAAAGGCCGCGTCCCTTACCGCACTGGCCGGCAACACGATCCTTGCCGCGCTTAAAATAGGAATCGGGATTTACGCCGGAAGCCTTGCGGTAACCGGCGACGGCATAGATTCATCGATCGACGTACTCATTGCGATCATGACGCTTTTTGTCGGGCGCGTCATCTCCCGGCCCGCCGACAAGGAGCACCCCTGGGGCCATGGCCGCGCGGAAACGGTGGCGACGGCCATCCTCTCCTGCGTACTCTTCTTCGCCGGAGCGCAGCTTATCCTCAATTCGGCGGGAAATCTTTTTTCGGGCGCGGGGCCTGCGGCGCCAAAATTGCCGGCGCTCGCCGCCGCCCTCATCTCAATTGCGGGAAAATCGCTCCTTTCGTGGAGTCAGTATTTCTTCGGCAAAAAGGCCGGGTCCGCCATGCTGAAGGCGAACGGCAAAAACATGCTGGGGGATGTTGTCCTTTCCGCGGGAGTGCTTGCCGGTACGGGCCTTTCAATCAGGCTCGATCTGGGCGCCATAGATTCGGCAGCGGCCCTCATCGTGGGTCTTTGGGTGATAAAATCCGCCGTGGGCATCTTCATCGGCGTCAACACGGAACTCATGGACGGCAGCAGCATGGAACCATACGGGGACGTATTCGCCGCGGTCCATTCGGTACAGGGGGCGGGCAATCCCCACCGTACCCGCATGAGGCACATCGCCGGGCTGTGGGACATAGACATTGATATTGAAGTGAATCCCGGACTTTCGGTGAGGGAGGCGCACCGCATCGCGTCGCGGGTGGAACGGGCGATAAAAGAGCGCGTGGAAGGGGTTTACGACATCATGGTTCATGTGGAACCGGCCGGTGAAAGCGGCCGGGATGATGATGAAGGCTACGGGGTCAGCGAAAAAGAGCTTGAAAGCGGGAAAGAGGGCTGAACTAAAACCTCACCACCGCCGGAAAGGATATATCGGCAATATGTCTGACCAGCGAAAAAAAATAGTGGAATCTTTCCAGCCATTTGGCAGCGAAACGGTTAAGAGTTCCATCGTCAAATCCCTCCGACGGAAAACAGAACAGAACGGTCCAGCCGCCGTGGTCTTCCCCGGAAAGGCTGCTTTCCGGAGGAAAGCCTACAAAAAGGGTTCCGCCTTCCCGACGCTCCACCGCGCCGCGCTCTGGTAATCCCTGCCGGGGCTGCCAGAGCCGCTGTGAAAAGAGCAGGGGTTCCCGGCATATATAGACGGAAAAAACCGCGTCCGCGGAAGCGCCGGCAGGCCGGTATTCGCCGAAAAAGCACGGAAAGGCATTTTCCCCTATGCCCGGCAGGCCCGAAACCCAGGCATTCCCGCGGACAAGCAGGGCGCTTCCGGTTTGGGCAAAAGCCATTCCCCCGGAAAAGCAGAGAAAAAAAACCAGGCGGAATACACGGTAAATCACAAAATTCCCTTTCCCAATATCCAATAATAAAATATAATAGAAACTTAATGGCTCAGACTGATCTTTACCCCATTCTAAGGGCATACGCAAATAAAAACAATTCTCCCTTTATAGATATCGATACTTTTCTGGAATTTCTTGAAAAATACGCCAGGCACAAGGCGGAGAACTCGGACGAATGGGTAAAATGGACCAGGGACGTGGAGATCAAATTCTGGAGCGAGATGGCGGCGTTGACGGAGAGCGGGAAGTGCACCCTCATGGCGAACACGCCCGAAGGCCGCATCTACATGCCCTTCTACTACGCGGATCTGCTTCAGGAAACCTACCGCTCCATGGACAACAGCGCCGACAGGCCTTTCCCCAGCGAAGAAACCCTCCACATCGTCCTTCCCGAAGAAGAGGCCAGACTCATCAACCTCAGCTCGGATTTGCCGGACTTCTTTAACGGGGGCAAGCGCGAAATGCTGCCGGTTATCAAGCTGATATTCCCCGAAGACGGCGGAAGCGCCCTTGTCCTTGCGCCGATGATTCCGGGGCGGCTCATGGAAGCGGCGCTGCTCAAGATGCGGCATTACCTTCGCAGCCACGGCAACAGGGATTATGCCTATCACAAACTTGCCCCCCAGTTTCAGGGGAAGGAAAAATACCTCAAGGACATCCTCGATCAGATCCTCATCCGGCCCACCGACTGTATTGCCGCAATGGAATCGTACGGAGATTTCTCGTGGCTTTTCTGGGCGGTCTTCTGTTCCCTTGTCAAAAACGACATCAAAAAGAAAAAGGAACTGCTGAGTGAAGACACCGCCGCCCTGCAGGCCGCGTACATCATTGAAACCTGCAACAGTATTTACAAGGCACGGGCGGTAAAACAGCGCGAAAAGGAAACGGCCTTCCGCGAACTGGATCTGCATCTGGAAAAACCGCCGTTTTACTTTACCCTTGAGCAAATCACCAGATTCACAAACAGCAAGGGAACGCTGCTTTTGGGCCGCTATTCGCAGGAAGATCTGGAAGAATATATCAGAAAAAAGACCACGGAATCCGGCAAGGGAAGCATCCCCGAATGGCTTGTTCTTCAGGGGAAGGGCGAAAAGTGGTACATCAAAAAAGATAAATACCTTCCCCTCTGTTCCCGGCTTCTCATCGACACGAGGCCGCTGGTCAAGAAGGCCGTTACATCACGATGGGCCGGCCTCATAAAGAACTTCCGCGTCGAGGCGGCGATGGAAAACGACGCGGACTTTGAAAGGCTCCTTTCCGCCTTTACCGCGAAACTTGCCCCCATCCTCATGGCCCTGCTGGAAGACAAGAAGCTCCTGTGGGTCTACGAGGAGATGGAGCAGACTCACGGGGGCGTCCCCCCTTCTTCGCGCATCTTCGAGCGGGGCCGGCTTGTCCCCATGAGCGCCCTCTACGTACTGCGGCGCAAGGAACTGCTCACCGACGCCCGCATCCTGCTTCCCTTCTGGTATTCGATCCCCATTCTTTCCGCCATCATCGTCTTCTTCAAGAACCTGGGAAAAGGAAAGAAGCGGGCGAAAGGAACCGCCGAAGAAACGGAAGAGACCGGGATGGAGAACAGGGAAGAGGGGGACATCAAAAGCGCCGCGAAAAAAGCCGCCGAAGAACTTGTCCCCATGGGAAAGACCCTCGATTCCTTTCTTGCGGAACTGGAGAACCGCTGGAGCCGGCTCCTTGACAAACAGGCCCGCGCCAATCTCCTTAACGATGTCAATGCCCTTGTACGGGACAACCTTCGCCATTCGATCCGTATCCACAAAACCAAAAAAATAAACCGTGAAGGGCTTGAAGAAATAGCCACCGGGATCGTCTCCCATAACCCCGCCCTGCAAAGCCTTGGCGGACAGGATTCGCTGCACATGTACATGGAACTCTACATGGTGAAGCTGCTTCTTGACACCAAAACACACCCCTCATAACCGCTTGCCGTTTGTTTCATCCCGTGCTACACTGCCTCCATGCCGAAAGCATGGCGATTGACTTGGCACGGTTTTGCCTTCTCTCATAAGTAAGGCTCACCGCCATCTCCCAAAAAAATTGCCCCGCAGCCCATCTCACCCCCTGTCGGCATACCTGCCGCGGGAATCAATAGAGTTGTTCAATAACTTCAGTTATTGAACAACTTCCGCTAAAAAAACGGTAGATTTGGCGGATTTTTGCAAAAAATACGCCAAATCTGCGAGA